>JALOPC010000172.1 GCA_025454095.1 Syntrophales bacterium
ACGGACTGCGGCCCATCGAGAACCTCGGCGGAGATCTCCTCGCCGCGGTGCGCGGGCAGGCAGTGCATGACAATGGCGTCGGGCTTTGCGTGCTGCAGGAGCTTGTGGTTTACCTGGTAGCTTTCAAACACTTTCGCGCGGGCCTCCTGCTCGGCCTCCTGGCCCATGCTGGCCCAGACGTCGGTGTACACCACATCGGCGTTCTTCACGGCCTGGACGGGGTCCCGGTACAGGGAGACCCCCTTTGGGGCCTTCTTCCTGCCCCTCTCGAGGATCCGGGTGTCGGGGTCGTAGCCCTTCGGGCATGCCAGCGCCAGCTTGAAGGGCAGCTTCGCCGCCGCGTCGATCCAGGAGTTGGCCACGTTGTTGCCGTCGCCCACGTAGGCGATTTTGAGTCCCTCGTAGGCACCTTTCCTCTCGACGATGGTGAACAGGTCGCTCACGATCTGGCAGGGGTGCATGAGGTCCGTCAGGCCGTTGATGATCGGGATCGTGGCGTGCCGCGCGAACTCCTCGACGGACTCCTGGGAAAAGGTCCGGATCATGACGCCGTCGAGGTAGCGCGACACGATCCGCGCCGTGTCCGCGATCGTCTCCCCCCGCCCGAGCTGGGTGTCGCGGCTGTTGAGGTAGATGGCGAGCCCTCCGAGCTGGTACATCCCGGCCTCGAAGGAGAGCCTCGTGCGCGTCGAGGACTTGTCGAAGACCATCCCCAGTGTTTTGCCCGCCAGGGGCTGGTAGATGATCCCGTCCTTGAGCATGGCCTTGAGATTCGCCGCGTGGCCGAAGATGCGGTCGAAATCCCTCCTCGTGAGATCGTAGACACTCAGGAAATCTTTCTTCAACGCTCCAGCACCTCATCGAGTACTTGCACCAGCTTGTCCACATCCGGCCTCGTGACGACCAGCGGGGGCACCATCCGGAGGATGTGGTCAAACGTACAGTTGACGAGCACGCCCCGCTCCAGGCAGGCCTTCACGACGGAGTTGCCCTCGACGGAGAGATCGAGGCCGACGAGCAACCCCTTGCCGCGCACTTCCTGGATGACGGGGTGGTTCTTGCGCAGCGACCAGAGCCGCTCCTGGAGGTACGCGCCCATCTTCGCGCAGTTCTCCAGGAATCCGTCCGCCAGGATCGTCTCGAGCGTCGCGACGGCCGCCGCCATGGCCAGCGGGTTTCCGCCGAAGGTCGAGGCGTGCGTCCCCGGGCTGAAGGCGGCGGCGACCCTCTCGGTTGCCGCAAGCGCCCCCGCGGGAACGCCGTTGCCCAGGGCCTTGGCGAGCGTCATGATGTCGGGGGCCACCCCGTAGTGCTCGTAGCCGAAGAGCTTTCCCGTGCGGCCCATTCCCGTCTGCACCTCGTCGAGGATCATCAGGATGCCCCGGCGGTCGCAGATCTCCCGGACGGCCTTCAGGTACCCCTCGTCGGGCACCCGGACGCCGCCCTCGCCCTGGATGGGCTCGAGCAGGACGGCGCAGGTCTTCTCCGACACGGCCTTCTCGAGCGCCTGCACGTCGTCGAAGGGCACGTACCGGAACCCCTCGGGCAGGGGCGCGAAGCCCGCGTGGAACTTCTCCTGGCCCGTCGCGGTGATGGCGGCGAGCGTCCGGCCGTGGAAGGAACCCTTCATCGTCAGGATCTCGTACTTCCCGCCCAGGTTGTCGTGCCCGTACTTGCGGGCCAGCTTGATGGCCGCTTCGTTGGCCTCGGCCCCGCTGTTGCAGAAGAACACCCGGTCGGCAAACGAGTTCGCCGTGAGCATCGAGGCCAACCGGACCTGGGGTTCCGTGTAGTAGAGGTTGGAGACGTGCATCAGGGTGCCGGCCTGCCTGCAGATGGCCTCGACCACCTTCGGGTGGGAGTGGCCCAGGCTGCAGACGGCGATCCCCGCGACGAAGTCGACGTACTCCTTCCCGTCGATGTCCCAGAGGTGCGCGCCCTCGCCCCGGACGAAGACGACGGGCTGCCGCCGGTAGGTCCCGACGATGTTCTTTTCCGATGCCGCAATCAATTCTTCTTTGTTCATCTCTTTGGTTCCGTGCCCTGCGACTCTTTGTCTTGGCTAATCAGGTCATTGCGAGGAACGAAGTGACGAAGCAATCTTCGTTATAGAATCCTCTCGACTATCTCAAAACATCTCAATCGTAGATCGCCACGCCTCGCGAGGCTCGGCTCGCGATGACCATCTTTCTTTTCCATCTATTCAGGCGCTTCTTCGCCCCTGGACCCTGTTAAAGGACGATTTCCGTTCCGATTCCCTGGTCCGTGAAGACCTCCAGCAGCATGGCGTGCTTCTTCCGGCCGTCGATGATGTGGGCCTTGCCCACGCCGCCGCGCAGCGCCTTGAGGCAGCACTTCACCTTGGGGAACATGCCGCCCGCGATCGTCCCGTCGTCGATCATCTGCAGGGCGCGGCGGTTGTCCATCGTGTTGATGAGCTGCTTGTCCCGGTCCCAGACCCCTTCGACGTCCGTCAGCAGGACGAGCTTTTCGGCCTTGAGGGCCGCCGCCACCTCGCCGGCCACGATGTCGGCGTTGATGTTGTACGTCTCGCCGTTGTCGCCCATCCCCGTGGGGGCGATGACCGGGATGAAGCCGTCCTTCACGAGCGACTGGATGAGACCGGCGTTGATCTCCTTGACCTTGCCCACGAGCCCCACATCGATGATCTCCGTCGGCATGTCCTTCTGCTTTTCCTCGTTGAGGTAGTACTTCTCGGCCCGCGTCAGGCTGCCGTCCTTGCCGGAAAGGCCCACCGCCTTGCCGCCGTTGCGGTTGATGAGTCCCACGATCTCCTTGTTCACCGAGCCCACGAGGACCATCTCGACGATGTTCATGGTCTCCTCGTCGGTGACGCGCATGCCCTGGATGAACTGCGACTCCTTCCCGAGCTTTTTCAGGACGGCTCCGATCTGGGGGCCGCCGCCGTGGACGACGACGGGATTGATCCCGATGTACTTCATCATGACGACGTCCATGGCGAAGAGCTTTTTCAGCTCGTCGTCCACCATGGCATGGCCGCCGTACTTCACGATGATCGTCTTGTTGTAGAACCGGCGGATGTAGGGCAGGGCCTCGAGAAGGATCTCCGCCCGCTCCTGGGCACCCAACTGCTTATCGGTCATCTCACCACCTCTGAAATCAGCATATCGATTCTCCTTGGCCGTCATGAAATCCCCCTTTCATCCCCCTTTTTCAAAGGGGGAAAGAGGGGGATTTTCCCCCTGCCTTGTGGCTTGCGGCTTGAGCCTCTACAAGATGTACCGGCTCAGGTCCTCGTCTTCGACGATGTCCTCGAGCTTGTCCCTCACGTAGGCCGCGTCGATGACGACATCGCGGTCCGCCATGTCCGGCGCGTCGAAGGAGACATCCTCGAGCATCGTCTCCATGATCGTGTACAGGCGCCTCGCGCCGATGTTTTCGGTGCGCTCGTTCACCAGCGTGGCGACCTCGGCGATCTCGGAAACGGCATCCTCGGTGAACTCCACGCGGACCCCCTCCGTGGCGAGCATCTCGATGTACTGCTTCACCAGGGCGTTGGAGGGTTCCGTGAGAATCCGGATGAAGTCCTCCTTCGTCAGCGAGTCGAGCTCGACGCGGATCGGGAAGCGCCCCTGGAGCTCGGGGATCAAATCCGACGGCTTCGTCGTGCTGAACGCCCCGGCTGCGATGAACAGGATGTGGTCCGTCTTCACCATGCCGTATTTCGTGTTCACCGTGGAGCCCTCCACGATGGGCAGAAGGTCCCGCTGGACGCCCTCACGGGACACATCGGGCCCGTGGCTCGCGTTGCTGCCGACGATCTTGTCGATCTCGTCGAGAAAGATGATCCCCGACTGCTCGACGCGGGTGTGGGCCAGCCGGACCACCTTGTCCATGTCGATGAGGCGCTGCACCTCCTCTTCCTCGAGGATCGTGAGCGCCTCGGGAATGCGAACGCGGCGGCGCTTTTTTTTCTGCGGGAAGATGTTCCCGAACATCTCCTTGATGTTGAGGCCCAGGTCTTCGACGCCGGACGACGAGAAGACCTCGATCATGGGTCCCCCGGCCTTCTCGGTGATCTCCAGGTTGACCACGCGGGCATCCAGCCTGCCCTCGCGCAGCATCTGGCGGAGCTTCTCCCGGGTGTCCGAGGACCCGGCCTCGCTCTCTCCCACCGCCGCCTCCTCCCCGTCGGGGCTGCGGATCTCGGCACGCTTCATCGGCAGCAGCAAATCCAGAACGCGGTCCTCGGCCATTTCCCTGGCCTTGGCCCGGACGTTCTCCATCTCCTCCTGCTTCACCATGCTCACGGCAATCTCCATGAGGTCGCGGATCATGGAATCCACGTCGCGACCCACGTAGCCCACCTCCGTGAACTTCGACGCCTCGATCTTGAGAAACGGCGAATTGTCCAGCTTGGCAAGCCTCCGGGCGATCTCCGTCTTGCCCACGCCCGTGGGGCCGATCATGATGATGTTCTTCGGGGCGATCTCGTCGCGCAGATCGGCCCGCCTCCAGCGGTTGCGCAGCGCGATCGCCACGGCCCGCTTGGCCTCGGCCTGGCCGACGATGTATTTGTCCAACTCGGAGACGATTCTTTTCGGCGTTAGCTCTATGGCAGACATTTATTTTCCCAACACCGGACTGTTCGCCGGGTTCCTTTCAGTTCACAGATCTCGAGAAGGTGCGTGCGTTCTTCCGTTCTTCCGTTCTTACCCTCTCACCTTCTTACCCTCTGATTGCAGGGCGACTACCGCTTTCCCTTGCCCTTGCGGTCCGGCTCGGGCTC
>JALOPC010000173.1 GCA_025454095.1 Syntrophales bacterium
GGCCACTCGCCCCGCTCCTTCAGCACCTCGCGGTAAACGTCCAGCGCGTCGTTGACGGCGGGCATGCCGGCGTAGGTGGAGAGCTGGAAGATGATCTCGGCGATCTTTCTCGGGTCGCAGCCGACGTTCAGGGCCGCGTTGACGTGGAGCTTGAACTCCTCCTTGGCGCGCAGGGCAGCCAGCATGGCGATGGCCGCGTACTGCCGTTCCGGCAGGGTGAGCACGGTGCGGGAGTAGAGGTTCCCCGTGATGTGCCGGGACAGCTCGTTGGCCAGCTCCTTGTCGAACTGGCGCCACATCAGGAAGGGCGGATCCATCTTGATGCCTTTCCCGAACAGTTTGGATGCCGTTTCCTGTGTCCTCTTGTTGATGTCGTCGCTCATCCTGTCTCCTCCTCGATTTCTATAGCTAGTTTTTCAACCGTTCATTTCGAAAGACGCCCGATTCCTATTTGAAAACGTGCAAGGTGTCAAGTGTGAAAAGGGGGCGCCTCATTGCACCAGGTAGATGTCCCTGTCCCGGTCCTGGAACACCAGGTAGTGCACCCCCATCTTGGCCTTGTTGATGCTTGCGTAGTGCTTCTCGCCCTCCAGGCGGCACAGGTCGCAGCTTCGGCTCGGGATGATGACGGCGTAGACGCGGTTTCCCGTGCTGGCCATGGAGTCGATGGCGATGAAGCCGCCGCAGTCGTCGCAGATCCGCACCGTCTCCTCCTGCTGCTCCTGGATGCCGTCGGTGTCGTAGTAGATGTTGCGGTTGCGCCGGGCGTACTTGGCGCCCTTGACGATGCCGGCCTTGAAGGTGCGGCGCTTCTTCCAGAGATCGAGAACGTCCGTCGACACTTCCCTGATATGGCGGGTGATGTCGTCGGACTGGCGGATCGCCCCGGTGTTGTAGTCCGGCTCGCGGACGTGGCTGTAGTCCAGCCCCGCCATGGCCAGGATGATCCCCACGTTGACGTAGGGAAGGGCCCCCTCGATGGAATAGCCGCCCTCGAGAACGGCGATGTCGGGATTGAGCCGCTCGTTGAGCCGGGCGTAACCCTGGGCGGAGAAGCGCATGTTCGTGATGGGGTCCGTGTAGTGGTTGTCCTGCCCCGCCGAGTTGATGACCAGATCCGGTTTGAACTCGCTCAGGATGGGCAGGATCAGCTCCTCGAGGACGTAGAGGAAGCCCTCGTCGGAGGTCTCCGGCGGCAGGGGGATGTTGATCGTCGTCCCCAGGGCGTTGGGGCCGCCGAACTCGTCGGGGAAGCCCGAGCCCGGGTAGAGGGTCCTGCCGTCCTGGTGGATGGAGATGTAGAGCGTGTCGGGGTCGTGCCAGTAGATGTCCTGGGTGCCGTCGCCGTGGTGGCAGTCCGTGTCGATGACGGCCACACGCCGATGGCCGTGCTTGCGGCGGAAATGCTCGATCATGACAGCCTCGATGTTGATGTTGCAGAAGCCGCGGGCGCCGTGGACGACACGCATGGCGTGATGCCCGGGGGGGCGCACCAGCGCGAAGGCGTTGTCCACCTCGCCGGCAAGCACCTTCTCGGCCGCCGTGATGGCGCCGCCCGCCGAGATGAGGTGCGACTCGGTGATGACGCTGCGGGCGTCGGGGACACAGATGTGGATGCGGTTGATGTCCTCGATCGTGGCAAGGCCGGGTTTGTACTCCACGATGTTGTCGAAGTCGAGCAGGCCCTCCTCGAAGACCTGGTCCTGCGTGTACAGCAGGCGCTCCTCCCGCTCGGGGTGGGTCGGCGAGATGGCCCAGTCGAAGGCGGGGAAGAAGACGAGCCCCGTTTTCCTGAGTTTCTTCATGGGCGCGCCCCTCCTCTCCCGGAGCCCGCGATGAGACCCGGCTTGACCTGGGCCTTGAGGCGGATGTTTTTCCCGGTTGCGTAATATCCCCTCACCATGTTGAACTCCTGGTCCTCGACGATCTCCATCTCGATGTCCGCATCGCGGGCGCCGAGTCTGCGGGCCCGCTCCCGGAGTTTCTCGAGACCGATCTTCAGGAGATCCTTGCGCGTGAAGTGAGCGGGGATCTTCATCTGCAGGCCTTCTTCCGCGATGGTGAGACTGCCCCGCTCCGTTTCGGCCAGCATCGTGATCTCCGCCGTCGTCCGCGCCAGGGCCGCCCCATAGGCATTGGCCACCTCGGCATCGCGCGGGATCACGGCCTCGCAGTCCAGCAGCTCGCCCAGCCGGGCCGCCACGGCCCCCGCGGGCCCGCCGACGATGAAGAGCCGCGTCGGGTTGAGTTTCTTGCCCTCCAGGAGCTCGTGGATCGTGTAGACGGGCTTGTTGTTGACTTCCTCGACCATGGCGCCGACCGCCGCGGCGATGCCCCGGCAGGTCTGTTCGAAGATGGCCCGGGCCGCCTCCGCCACGGGCAGGTTCAGCTTGCCGGCGATCTCCGCCACGGCCGTCTCCGCTTTCGCCCGGTCGCCGATCTGCGTGAGCCCCAGGACGATCATCGCGTCCGTCGGGGTGGGCCAGGGACCGCCGAAGGCCGCCGCGGGGCCCTCCCGGCGCGGCCCGATGAGCAGTTGGCCGTTGTCCACCCGGACCCGGCTGTCCCCCCCGAGGCCGATGGATTTCGTCTTGAGGCCGCGGATGAGCGTCCGGTGCCCCTCGATGGTCACGCCGAGAGGTTCGAGCAGGGGGACGCCGTCGGCCAGCAGGGCGATGTCCGTCGTCGTGCCGCCCATGTCCACGGCGACGGCGTCGGCGCCGGAGCAGTCGTCGAGGCTCAGGATTCCCATGATGCTTGCCGCCGGTCCCGAGAGAATGGTCTGGACGGGCTGCTCGGCGGACTGGCGGATCTCGAAGGTGCCGCCGTCGGCCTTGAGGATGTAGATGGGGGCGGTGAAGCCCGCCCGCTTGGCGAACTCGAGGATCTCCTCCACGAACCGGCTGTACAGGTCGAAGACCGAGGCGTTGAGGTAGGTCGTGGCGATTCGCCGGCGGAAGTTGAGATTGCCCGACATGCGGTGGCCGAAGGAGACGTGCCGGAAGTCGCCGCGGACGAGCTCGCCGATTTCGTTCTCGTGCGCGGGGTTGCGGGTGCTGAATTTGCCCACGACGCCCAGGTGCGAGATGCCCGCCGCCTTGAGGTCCGCCGCGGCGCCGGCGATCTCTCCTTTCTTGAGCGGGGCGACCTCGATGCCCCGGTTGCTCACGTAGCCGGAAACAAAGCGCGTGTCCTCGTTGACGCGGATCGCCTCGGGAGCAAGGCCCGGTCCGCTTGCCACGATCATGCCCACGCGGTCGGTTTTGCCCTGTACGATGGCATTGGTGGAGAGGGTGGTGCTGAAGACGACCCGCTCGAGCGCGGAGAGGTCCTCGTCCCGGAGAATCCCGTCCATCACGCCGATGAGCGACGAGACGAGGTGAAGCTGGTTCGTGGGGACCTTGGTTTTTTTTCTGACCTGGAAATTCTCGAGGAGCACGGCATCCGTGTGGGTGCCCCCGACGTCGATGCCCAGGATCATGATGGCCTCCAACGGCCATGATTCAGGTATCAGGTGAGAGCTGACGGGTGACAGGGAAGAAACGGTGGGGCTGTTACCTGCGCCAAGCCTATGTCTGATGCCTCAGGCCTCAAGAGTCTGCGCGAGCCTAGCATATGCCGGGCGGCCCCGTCAATTCATCCTTCGCCTTTTCAACGGGCCCGTTATGCGCTATATAGGGCAACATATCGGGACTCGTTTGGAGTGAAGCTCCCCGCGCAAAGGGCGGGGCTTCCCGGCAAGGAAAGAATCAAACAGGATTGCGCGCCCTGACGCCGCCTGCAGGGCGGGGCCTGCGGGACGCGCCCCCGGTCATGCTCTCTCGTTACCAGCCCTTTCTCCGGATCCTTCTCGAGCTCGCACCGGACCTTTACGTGGCCGGGGGCGCCGTGAAGGATTGCCTCCTGGGGACCCCGGTTGCCGACGTGGACATCGTGTTCCCGCCGGGGCGGGAGACGGTTGCCGCCCTCTTTGCCGGCAAGACGGGTGCCACCCGGGTTGCCTTCCGGGAGGGAGAGCCGGAGCGATCGACGGAGCGGGTCGTTGCCCGGGAAGGGGATGAACCCCTGGTCTTCGATTTCACGCTGCGGCGGGGATCGTCCATGGAGGAAGACCTCTCCGGGAGGGATTTCACGGTCACGGCGATGGCCCTCCCGCTTGGCGCGTTTCTCGAGGGGGATCTGTCGCGGCTCGTCGACCCTCTCGGAGGGCGTGCAGACATCGGCGCCAGGCGGATCCGGGCCGTGTCCGCCGGGTCCTTCCGCCGGGACCCCCTGCGGCTTCTCCGGGCATTCCGCCTGGCCGCAGAACTCGGTTTCGCGATCGAGGCGGATACGCTGGAACGGATCTCCCGCGACCGGGCGCTCCTTGCCGGCGCTTCGGGCGAGCGGGTTCGCGACGAGATCGTCCGCATCCTGGAGGTCAACCCCTGCCGCCCCTTTATCGAGGAGATGGACCGGGCCGGCCTTCTCGACGAGGTCCTCCCCGGGACGGCATTCTCAAGGATCCGCGAGGGGAATTCGGCGATGCGGCGGACGATTTCCCGGGTTACCTGGCCGGCGGGTTCGTCCGGGGCCGCAGCCGGGCGGCGCTCCTCAAGCTGGCG
>JALOPC010000174.1 GCA_025454095.1 Syntrophales bacterium
CGGCAAGCCCCGGTGCAGCCTGAATATGGACGTTTTTGCCCTTGAATTCGAAAGGTCGATCACCTATATTACCCTTGAAATTTACTGAAAAATCCCCCGCTTTCCCCCCTGAAGAAACACTGCGTCCGGAGGGTGGATCGACGGGATGTCCGTATCAGGAGAGCAAGTGGAACATGCTGATTTAAAAGAGAAAATTAAAGCGACGCTGAAAGAGAAAAACGGCATCCTGCTGGCCCACTACTATCAGCGCGACGAGGTGCAGGAGATCGCCGACTTCACGGGGGACTCCCTCGGCCTGAGCTTCGAGGCCGCCAGGACGAAAGCCGACGTCATTGTCTTTGCCGGCGTGCATTTCATGGCCGAGAGCGCCTCGATCCTCTCGCCGGAGAAGACCGTGCTGCTGCCTCGCTTCGACGCCGGCTGCGCCCTGGCCGACACGATCACCGTGGAGGCCCTCGAAAAAGAGAAGAAGAAATACCCCGGCGCGGCCGTGGTGACCTACATCAACTCCTCGGCGGCCATCAAGGCGGCAAGCGACATCTGCTGCACCTCGGCCAACGCGGTGCGCGTCGTGCAGTCGCTGGCGGAAAAGAGGGTGCTCATGATCCCCGACGGCAACCTCGCCCGCTACGCGGCGAAGTTCACCGACAAGGAGATCATCCCCTGGGGCGGGGCATGCCCCGTTCACCAGGACCTGACGCCCGCAGAAGTGCTGGCCGTCAAAGCCCGGCACCCGGGCGCGAAATTCGCCGCCCACCCCGAGTGCCGCGAAGAAGTGCTGAAGCTGGCCGACTTCGTGGGGAGCACCTCGGGGATCATCGAATACGCGGGAAAAATCGGGGACACCACGCTGATCTTCGGCACGGAACTGGGTATCCTCTACCAGCTGCGGACGCGATACCCTGCAAAGACCTTCATCCCCGCCTCGGAGAAGATGGTCTGCGAGACCATGAAGCTCACCACCCTCGGAGACATCCTGAAGGCCCTCACGGACATGGCGCCCGCGGTGAAGGTGCCGGCGGCGATCCGGGTGCCGGCGAAGAGGTGTCTCGATCGCATGCTGGCGGTCGGGTGAGGATGTCGGGTGCCTTGCAGCTGGACCTTTTTGAACAGCCTTTCAGATATAGGCGACAGGCTACAGACATTAGAAAGAAATCCCCCTGCATCCCCCTTTGAAAGGGGGACTTCCTTTATCAGGGGAAGTTGAACGAGTTTGAATCAACGAGTGAACGCGGAACTGCACAAGCTCCTCCAGGCAGACCCCGGGCTCCGGGCTGCGCTCGAGCGCATCGGGCGCGGGGACGAAGCGAGGGTCACGGGCCTGAAGGGATCCTCCAAAGGCCTTTTCATCGCGGCCCTCCACGCGCTGAGCGCGCGTGCGACGGCCGTGCTGTGCGCCGGCCTCGACGAGGCACGCTCGCTCGCGCAGGATGCGGCCTTCTTCGCCGGCGGCGATGCCGTCCTGCTCATGCCCCCCTGGGACCTCATGCTCCCCGACACCCTCTCGCCGCAGAAGGACGTGGAGCGCGAGCGCATCCGCGTCCTCTCCACGCTGATCGCAAAGACACCCGCCATCGTCATCATCCCCCGCGCAGCGCTGCTGCAGAGAGTCGTGCCGCGGGACGCCGTGACGGGCTTCATGTCCACGGTTTCCATCGGGGACACGCTCGACCGGGATCTCTTCGCCTCGAAGCTCTCCGAAGGGGGGTACCGCCGGGTGCCGCTCGTCGAGGAAGGGGGCGATTTCAGCGTCCGGGGCAACGTGATCGACCTCTACCCGCCCACGGCGCCTGGGCCTTACCGGCTGCTGCTGGCGGGCGACGAGATCGAGTCGATCCGCGAAATGGACCCCGCCTCCCAGCGCTCGCGGAAGGAGCTTGCCGAGTTCACCCTCGCGCCGGCCCGGGAACTCATCCTCTCCGAGGAACTCCGGAAGAAAGCCCTGCGCAATCTGCGCATCCGTGCGGGCGAGCTGGGCCTTCCCGTCCGGGCGGTGGACCGCCTGGCCGAGATGATCGCAAACGGCCTGGCCTCGTCCCTCAACCCGCAGTTCTACCCCCTCTTCTACAGGGACGAAGCGGGGGCGGGGGGTCTCGAGGCCCTCACGGACTATCTCCCCGCCGACGGCCTCGTCGTCGTCGACGACCCCCTGGCCGCGGCACGGGCCGACGAGAAGGCGCGCAACGACATCGCCCGCCTCTTCATCCGGGCGAAGGACGAGGAAAAGTTCCACCTCGACGAGAACCTCCTGTTCCTCCCCGAGGGTGACGTCCTGCGCGCCGCCGGGCGAAGCCCACAGGTCGTCCTCGAGGACATCGAGGTCGGCGCGGCGGACGACGGCGGGGCGGTCCGCATCCGCGTCGAGACCGACCTGGGACTGCGGCCGAAGGAACCCGCCCTCATCCAGCGCGAGGAGAGCCTGCTGGCGCCCGTGGCCGAGCGGATCCGGGGCTGGACCGGCGAAGGCTTTCTCGTCTGCTACCTCTGCGCCGGCGAGGAGGAGCGGCTGCGGATGAGCCACCTCCTCGAGGACTACTCGCTGCCCATGGTGCACTCGGAGGAGCCCTTCTTCCGGGAACTCCTCGGGCCGAGGGGCACACCGGGGCGCCTCGTCCTGTGCGAGGGGAAGATCGCCGGGGGCTTTGCCCTGCCGGGGCTGCGGCTGGTCGTCGTGGGCGAGGAGGAGATCTTCGGAAAGAAGGCGCGCAGGCGCCGTCCGGCCCGGTCCCGCGAGGGCTACTTCCTGCAGTCCTTCGGCGAGCTCAACGAGGGCGATTTCGTCGTCCACACCGACCACGGCATCGGCGTCTACCGGGGCCTCAAGCGGCTCTCGGTGGGAGCGATCGAGAACGACTTCCTGCTCATGGAATACCTGGCGGGCGACCGGCTCTACATCCCCGTCCACCGCCTCGACCAGATCCAGCGCTACATCGGGCCCGACGGGCACGAGCCCCGCATCGACAAGCTGGGGGGCACGGCCTGGGAGACGGCCAAGCGGCGCGTCAAGAAAGCCGTCGAGGAGATCGCCGAGGACCTGGTGGCCCTCTACGCCGCCCGCGACACGATGAAGGGGCATCCCTTCTCCGCCGTCGACCGCTACTACGAGGAATTCGCTTCGTCCTTCGAGTACGAGGAGACCCCCGACCAGGCCCGGGCCATCGAGGACGTCAACCTCGACATGGACGGCGAGAAGCCCATGGACCGGCTCATCTGCGGCGACGCGGGCTTCGGGAAGACCGAGGTGGCCATCCGGGCCGCCTTCCGGGCCGCCATGGACGGCAAGCAGACGGCGGTGCTCGTGCCCACGACAATTCTCGCCGAGCAGCACTACCTGACCTTCCGGACACGGCTGGCGAAGTACCCCGTCCGGCTCGAGACCCTCAACCGATTCAAGACGCGCGAGCAGCAGAAGCTGGTGCTCGAGAAAATCGCGAAGGGCACGGTCGACATCGTCGTCGGCACCCACCGCCTGCTGCAGAAGGACGTGATCTTCAAGGACCTCGGGCTCGTCGTGATCGACGAGGAGCAGCGCTTCGGCGTCACGCACAAGGAAAAGCTCAAGAAGCTGCGCACGCTCGTCGACGTCCTCACGCTGACGGCCACCCCCATCCCGCGTACGCTCCAGCTCTCCCTCGTGGGGATCCGGGACCTCTCCATCATCCACACGCCCCCCGAGGGCAGGCTCTCCATCAAGACCTGGGTGCTCGAGTTCGACGACGAGGTGATCCGCAAGGCCATCCTCGAGGAGACGGCCCGCGGGGGCCAGGTGTTCTTCATCCACGACCGGGTGAACTCGATCCACCACATGGCGCGGCGCGTCCGGCAGGCCGTCCCCGAGGCGAAGATCGGCGTCGCCCACGGCCAGATGCCCTCCCGGGAGCTGGAAGATGTCATGGTAAAATTCCTTCGCAAAGAGTATGATGTCCTGCTATGTACGACGATCATTGGATCGGGCATTGACATCCCCGCGGCCAACACGATCATCGTCGACCGCGCGGACCGCTTCGGCCTGGCGCAGCTCTACCAGATCCGGGGACGGGTGGGGCGCTCGAAGGAAGAGGCCCGGGCCTACCTGCTGATCCCGCCCGGGGCGATGCTGTCGCCGGATGCGCAGAAGAGGCTCACGGTAATCAAGGAATTCACCGAGCCCGGCTCGGGGTTCCGGATCGCCTCGCACGACCTGGAGATCCGCGGGGCCGGCAACCTCGTGGGCATGGCCCAGTCGGGGCACATCTCGGCCGTGGGCTACGAGATGTACACGCAGCTCATGGAGCGCGCCGTCCGGGAGCTGCGGGGCGACAAGATGCCCGTGGCGGAGATCAAGCCGGAGATCCACCTGGGGTTGGCGGCCTTCGTGCCCGACAGCTACGTGCCCGACACGCACCGCCGGCTCGTGACGTACAAGAAACTCTCCATGGCGGCCTCGGACGAGGAGCTGGCGGAGATGCGGGACGAGATGCTGGACTGCTACGGGCCGCTGCCGCGGGAGGTCCATCGACCCGCTGAGGCTCATCGTGCTGGCCCGGAAGAAGTGGAAGGGCATGCGATTCACGCCCGACCACCGGCTCTACGTGCCCATGCCCGACCTGCCCGAAGAGCGGGTCATCGAGGCGGCCAAGGGGCTGCTCGGGGAGCTCGCGGCACAGTGACCGGTGGCCAGTGACCCGTGGAAGAGCAGGAAAATCCCCCTCTTTCCCCCTTTTCCAAAGGGGGATGAAAGGGGGATTTGACAAAATAGACGAAATAGACCAAACGAACCAGACAGACGAGATGGACGCTTTTCATATCGCGGGGGGAACGTACATGGAGGATCGCGAAGGGGAGTCGCACACACCCAATCGGCGCACGGCAACGGGTTGGGCCCTGGCGGGGCTGGCAGCGGCGTGCCTGGCCGCGGGCATCGGGTGCTCTTCCTTCAAGACGCCGTCTGAAGATGCCATCGCCACGGTCAACGGCGTCGAAATCCAGGTGAAGGACTTCACCGTGAAGTTGAGGAACGCCCTGAATCTCGCGGGGACGCCGGCCGCCCTGCAGGAAAGCAGCCTCGAGGCCCTCAAGCGCGAAGCCCTCGACGAGCTGATCGAGGAGAAGCTCATGCTGATCCGGGCCGAGAGGCTCCGGCTCAAGGTGACGGACGAGGAACTCAAGAAGCGCGTCGAAGAGATCAAGAAGGACTACCCGGGCGAGAACTTCGCCCAGGTCTTCGGCGGGGAGAAGGTGGACTACAAGATCTGGAGCGAGGAGCTGCGGAAGCGGCTGCTGCTGGAGAAGCTCATCGACCAGGAAGTGAACGCAAAGATCACCGTGACCGACGAGGAGGCCCAGGAGGCCTATCAGGCCAATCGGAGCAAGTACTACGCCGAGGAATCGGTACACGTCTCGCAGATCGTGGTCCCGACCAAGGAGAAGGCCGACGCCGTTCTGCGGCGCATCCAGGCCGGGGAGGATTTCGGCAAGATCGCCCAGGAGGTTTCCACGGGGCCCGAGTCGGCCAAGGGCGGCGACCTCGGCGTCTTCACCCGCGGCGTCATGCCGGAGGCCTTCGACCGGGTCGTTTTCTCACTGCCCGAGGGCAGGACCAGCAAGGTCGTCAAGAGCCCTTACGGGTTCCACGTCTTCAAGGTCCTGAAGCGTGACAAGGGGCGCTGGATCGAGTTTGCCGACGTGAAGGACAAGATCAGGCTGGACCTCATGAAGGTCAAGGAAGAAAAGGAATTCCGCAAGTGGCTCGACCAGCTCAAATCGGAGGCGAAAATCCGCATCGACGAGGAGCGCCTCCGGCAGGTCAAAATCGAGGAGCCGCGACCCGCGGAGACCGGGCCGGAGGGAACACGGCCGGCTCCCGGCAAGGGATGAGGATGCATGAGAATGAGTAAACCCTATCGGTTCCTGGCGTTGGCCGCAACCCTGTTTTTCATCGCCGCGCCCGTCCTGCGGGCGGAAATCGTGGACCGCATCGTCGCCGTCGTCAACGACGACGTCATCACCCAGTACGAACTCGAGAGCACCGTCGAGGGCATCCTGAAGCGCTTCGACAAGAACATCCGCCCCGAGGACCGGGACCGGATCGCCGCCGAGGCGAAAAGGGCCATCATCGGAAGGCTGATCGACGATCTGCTGCTGCGGCAGGAAGCCAAACGGCTGGGGATCACGGTCCGCGAGGAAGAAGTGACGAACAGCATCCAGGAAAATCTCAAGCGGCGAAACGCGTCGCTCGACGACCTGCAGCAGGCCCTGGCCAAGGAAGGGTCGACGTACGACAAGTACCGCGAGGCGACGCGACTCGACCTCATCAAGACGCGGATCCTGCAGCGGGAGATCCGCCAGCGGGTCTCCGTGACCAACGAGGAGATCGGGGCCTACTACCAGGAGCACCGCGACGAGTACGAGGGCAAGCTTCGGGTGAGGCTCCAGATGATATCCGTGCCCGCCCCCGAGGGCGGAGAGCCCCGGATGAAAGCCGAGCAGAGGGAGAAGGCCGAGGCCATTCTGAAACGGATCCGGGCCGGGGAACCCTTCGAGGTGCTCGCGAACGAGACCCGGCAGGGGGTGGGGCAGACCGGGGGCGACATCGGCTACGTCGAGAAGGGGTCCATGCACCCCAGCATCGACGAGGCGGCCTTCAGCCTCAAGCCGGGCGAGGTCAGCAACGTCATCGAAACGCCCCAGGGGTTCGCCATCATCCGCGCCTTCGACCGGCGGGGCGGCGGGAGCATTTCCGTCAAGGCCACCCGGGAGGACGTGGAGGATCGGCTCTACCGGATGAAGATGGACAAGAAATTCGAGGAGTGGCTGGCAGAGCGGCGCCAGAAGGCGCACATCAAGGGTGCATCCCAGCACAACCTCAAGAACGTCAGCCTCGACATCCCCCGGGACAGCCTCGTCGTCATCACCGGCGTGAGCGGGTCCGGGAAATCCACGCTGGCCTTCGACACGATCTACGCCGAGGGACAGCGGCGCTACGTCGAGTCGCTGTCCACCTACGCCCGCCAGTTCATCGGCCAGATGGACAAGCCCGAGGTGGAATCCATCGAGGGCCTCTCCCCCGCCATCGCGATCGAGCAGCGCAGCGCAAGCCACAACCCTCGCTCCACCGTGGGGACCGCCACGGAGATCTACGACTACCTGCGCCTTCTCTTTGCCCGCATCGGCGTTCCCCACTGCACGCAGTGCGGCCGGGAGATCCGCTCGCAGACGATCGACGCCATGGTGGAGCAGCTCCTGGCGCTTCCGGAGGGAACGGCCGTCTCCCTCATGGCCCCCGTCATCCGCGGCAAGAAAGGGGAGTTCCAGCGCGAACTCGCCCGGCTGCGGCGCGAGGGCTACGTCCGGGTGAGGGTGGACGGCGGGATCCGGGACCTTGCCGACGAGATCGCCCTGGACCGCAACAAGCGCCACGACATCGACGTCGTCGTCGACCGCCTCGTCGTCCGGGAGGGGATCCGCAAACGCCTCCGCGATTCCCTGGAGATCTCGGCCCGCCTCTCCGACGGCCTCGTCCGGGCGGACATCGCCGGGGGGGGCGAATTGCTTTTCAGCGAGCGCTACGCCTGCCCCGACTGCAACGTGAGTCTCCCGGAGCTTGCCCCGCGGATGTTCTCCTTCAACAGCCCCTACGGGGCCTGCCCGGAATGCGACGGGCTCGGGACCAAGATCTTTTTCGACGAGGATCTCGTCGTTCCCGACCCGGGGCTCTCGATCCGCGACGGCGCGATCGCTCCCTGGCAGAAACGCAACTCCATGATCTTCCACCAGATGCTCGAAGCCCTGTCGGAACACTTCGGGTTCGACATCAACACGCCCTTCAAGGAGCTTCCCGCATCGATCCGCCGCATGCTGCTCTACGGCTCGGGCGAGGAAGCCATCCGGTTCTACACGGACAACGGGGGCAAGCGGCATTTCGCGGAGAAGCCCTTCGAGGGGATCATCCCGAACCTCGACCGCCGCTATCACGAGTCGGATTCCTACGACGTGCGCACGGAACTGGAGCGATACCTCAACATGAGCGAGTGCCCCGCCTGCGGCGGTGCGCGCCTCAAGAAGGAAAGCCTCTCCGTGACGGTGGGCGCCCGGAGCATCCACGAGCTTTGCCGCCTCTCCATCGCCGACGCGATGGAATTCCTGCGGGCGCTGCCGCTCACGAGGCAGGAAGCGGCCATCTCGGAACGTATCCTGAAGGAAATCCGGGACCGCCTGAGGTTCCTGCTGGACGTGGGCATGGACTACCTGAGCCTCGAGAGGGCCTCGGGGACACTATCCGGCGGGGAGTGGCAGCGCATCCGGCTGGCCACCCAGATCGGCTCGGGCCTCACGGGGGTGCTCTACGTCCTGGACGAACCCACGATCGGGCTGCACCCCCGGGACAACGGCCGCCTCATCGCGACATTGGCCCGTTTAAAGGAAATGGGGAACACGGTGCTCGTCGTCGAGCACGACGCCGACATGATGGCGGCCTCCGACCGGATCGTCGACATGGGGCCCGGTGCGGGGCTCGAGGGCGGCGAGGTCGTCTTCCAGGGAACCCCTGAGGAGATCCTCGAGAGCGACACCTCGCTCACGGGGCGATACCTCTCGGGCAGGCTCCGCATCCCCGTGCCCGAGAAGCGGCGGGCGCCGGCGGGGCGGCACATCGTCCTCGAGGGCGCCACGGAAAACAACCTGAAGGACATCGACATCCGCATTCCCGCCGGGGTGCTCACCTGCGTCACCGGGGTCTCCGGTTCGGGCAAGAGCACCTTCGTGCTGGAAACGCTGTACCGGGTGCTCGCCCGGCGGCTCTACCGCTACAAGGGCAAGGTCGGGAAAATCCGCAACGTGCGGGACCTGGGGGGAATCGAGCGGGTGATCGTGATGAATCAGCAGCCCATCGGCCGGACGCCGCGCTCCAACCCCATCACCTACACGGGGGCCTTCACCTTCATCCGCGATCTCTTCACCGAGCTGCCCGAGTCCCGGACGCGCGGGTACAAGCCGGGCCGGTTCAGTTTCAACGTCAAGGGCGGCCGCTGCGAGGCCTGCGAGGGCAACGGCCTCATCCGGATCGAGATGCACTTCCTGCCCGACGTGTACGTCACCTGCGACGTGTGCCGCGGCAAGCGCTTCAACCGCGACACCCTCGACATCCACTACAAGGGCAAGAGCATCGCCGAGGTCCTCGACATGACGGTGAGCGAGGCCATCGGGTTTTTCGAGAACGTCCCGCCGATCCGCATGAGGCTCAGGCTCCTGCACGACGTGGGGCTGGGCTACATCCGGCTGGGTCAGTCGGCGACGACGCTCTCCGGCGGCGAGGCCCAGCGCATCAAGCTCGCCCGCGAGCTGGGCAAGCCCTCGCGCAACGACACACTCTACATCCTCGACGAGCCGACGATCGGCCTTCACTTCGCCGACGTGCAGAAGCTGCTCGATGTCCTCATGCGCCTCGTCGACATGGGAAACACCATCGTCGTGATCGAGCACAACCTCGACGTGATCAAGTCGGCCGACTGGATCATCGATTTGGGACCCGAGGGCGGCCCCGGCGG
>JALOPC010000175.1 GCA_025454095.1 Syntrophales bacterium
CCCGTTGCGGACCTCGAATGCCGCGGGTCAGCGGGCGTAGATCGTGGGGTCGGGGATGCCCGCCTCGCGGAACCCCTTCTTCCGAAGGAGGCAGCTGTCGCAGTCTCCGCAGGCCCGGCCCCGCGCATCGGGGTCGTAGCAGCTGCGGGTGAGGCTGTAGTCGACGCCCAGGGCGGCGCCCGCCCGGATGATCCCGGCCTTGGTCATGCGGATCAGGGGCGTCCGGATGGCGATCTTCAGCGTCCCTTCCACGGCGGCCTTGATGGCCAGGTTGGCCATCGCCTCGAAGGCGCGGATGTACTCGGGCCGGCAGTCGGGGTATCCCGAGTAGTCCACGGCATTGACGCCGATGAAGAGATCGGCCGCTTCCAGGACTTCCGCCCAGGCGAGCGCGCAGGACAGGAAGATGGTGTTGCGGGCCGGCACGTAGGTCACCGGGATTGCCGACTGCATGGCGCTCTCGCTTCGGCCGCGGGGGACGGCGATGTCTGCCGTGAGGGCCGAACCCCCGATCGCCCCGAGATCGATCCGGACGACGAGGTGCCGCGTGGCGCCCAGCGCGAGGGCGACGTTCCGGGCCGCCTCGAGTTCCGCGGCGTGGCGCTGGCCGTAATCGAAGGTGAGGCTGTAGATCTCGAAGCCCTCGCTCTTCGCGATGGCCATGGCGGTCGTCGAATCGATGCCGCCGCTCGAGAGGATCACCGCTTTTCTGCCTGTTTCCATATTCACCCCGTTTTCCCATCGCCCTGCCGCCGCTTCAGCGCCGTCAGTCCCGCCGCCGCGGCCAGCAGGAGGGCGACATCCAGCGCCCACACGGTCCGGTAGGACCCGAGGGCATCGTAGAGGACCCCCCCGACGATGGGGCCGAGGGCCCCGCCAACGCCCGCGACGAAGAAATTGAGCACGCCGTAGACCGACCCGATACTCTCCCTGCCGAACCGGCCCGAGGCGATGATGGGAAGGATCGGGCCGAGGCACCCGTAGCCGAAGCCGAAGATGAGCGCGTAGGCGAAGAGCCCCTCCACGGACGTCGCCGAAAGCAGGACGGCAAGCCCCGCGGCCATGACCAGGTACCCCAGCATGGCGGAGTACTTGGGGTCCGGCAGGCGGTCGCTCAGGGAACCGAAGAAAAACTGTCCGAAGAAACCCGCCAGGGCGATCGCCCCCAGGGAGGCGGCCGCCGCAAGGCGATCAATGCCCAGGTCCAGGGCGTAGGGCACCTGGTGAACGAAGGCCATCAGCACGGTCATGACCGCCGCGCCCTGGCAGAGCGACAGGATCCAGAAGCGCGAATCCCGCATGGCCTCCCCGAGGGGGACCGCCGCGGCGTGCCCCGGCATCCCGCTGGAATCACCGACCGGCTGATCGCGGTGCCCGTCGGGACAGAGCCCGTAGGCCTCCGGCTTCGTCTTGCCCAGGAAAATCCGGGCGATGAGCACGCCCGCTGCGAGCAGGGTGAGCCCCAGGACGATGAACCCGCTCTGCCAGCCCCGCTCCTTCACGACCCAGCCGATGACGGGGGTCATGATCATCGTGCCGAAGCTCACGCCCATGGACGCGATGCCGATGGCCATGCCCCGCTTGCGGATGAACCACTTGCCCACGGAGGAGTTGCCCACGACGATGCCCGTCCAGGACGAGCCCAGGCCGCACAGCAGGCCGTAGGCCAGGTAGAAGGCCAGGGGGGTGTCGACGAAGGCCGACAGGATGAACCCCAGCGCGCCCACCGCGGCGCCCGCCGAGGCGACCCAGCGCGGCGCGATGCGGTCCAGCAGCCGTCCGGCGACGATGCCGCCCGCGGCGAAGAAGAGCATGTTGAGGGAGGCGGCCAGGGAGATGACCGTACGCGACCAGCCGTTCTCCGCCGTCAGGGGCTGGACGAAAATGCCGAAGCTGTAGCGCGCCCCGTAGCTGACGGCGTGAAGGAGGAAGGCGCCCGCCACGACGTACCAGCCCCAGAAGACGGGGGCCCCCTTTTCTCGTTCACGACCGATCAGCATCGCTCCATCTAGGACCCGGAGGGGCCTTTTGTCAACCGAAAGAAGGGGTCTAGGGTCTCGGGTATAGGGGAGGTACTTCAGATTATTTTGTATATAGACGGAATCTCCTTCCTTCCCGATACCCGAGTCCCGAAACCCGATACCCCTCTTCGTATACCCTTTACCCTGTACCCTGAACCTAAAGTGTGTTACAAGCAGGCATCAAAATAGGCACGCCAAGGATTCCATCGACCATCATGCACGGAAGCCGCACCCGCAAGCCCTTTCCGGCCAAACGCCGAAGACGCACACCCCGCACAGATCAATCGCCGTGGCTCAAGCCCGAGGCCGAACCCGTCCTGAACGACGTGCTCGCCCGGATCGGCAAGCCCGAGGAAACCCCATTCCGGCCCGATACGTTCCAGCTCGAGGCCCTCGAGGCCATCGGGCGCGCGGACTGCCTCGTCATGGCCCCGACGGGCTCCGGCAAGACCTGGATCGCCGAGCAGGCCATCCAGAAGATGCTCCGCGAGGGGAAGCGCTGCTGGTATGCCTCGCCGCTGAAGGCCCTTTCCAACGCCAAGTGGGTCGAGTTCGGCGACCGATTCGAGAGCATGAACGTGGGCATTCTCACAGGCGACACGAAGGAGAACACCGACGCCCCCGTGATCGTGGGGACCACGGAGATCCTGCGCAACCAGCTCTACGACGCCATGCACGAGGGGCGTGACCTGCCCTTCGATCTCGTCATCCTCGACGAGGCCCACTACCTCGGCGACGAGGAGCGCGGCGTCGTCTGGGAAGAGATCATGATCTACCTGCCCGTGCGGGTGAACCTCCTGCTGCTTTCCGCCACGATCGAAAACGGCCGCGAGATCGCCGCCTGGCTCGAGGGCCTGCGCCGCAAGCCCTGCACGGTCATCGAGGAAAGGCGGCGGCCCGTGCCCCTGTACCCGCTGTTCCTGCACCCCTCGGGACGGATCATGCCCTTTCTCAACAAGCGCAGGCTCTTCGGCCGCGTCGAGCAGTTCACCCGCGAGCGGGGAGAGCAGAAGCGCGGCGGCCGGCGGGTCCCCCCCTACGGCGAGATCCTCCGCGTGCTGCGGCATTTCAACCTGCTGCCGGCCATCTTCTTCCTCCAGTCCCGGGCCGAGTGCGACAACGCCCTGAAGAGCTGCCGCCCCGCCGCGGCCCCCCCGGACGACGGGTTTGAGGACGCCCTGCGGGAGCAGATCGACCGCACCCCGCGCCTCGCCCAGCACAAGCAGCTCGAGCAGCTGCGGCTCGCCCGCGTCGCCTCGCACCACGGGGGACAGCTGCCTCCGTGGAAATTTCTCGTGGAGGCCATGATGAAGCGGGGCGACCTGGATGCCATCTTCGCCACCTCCACGGTGGCCGCCGGGGTGAACTTCCCGGCCCGGACCATCGTCCTGTTCAACTCGGACTACTTCAACGGGCACGAGTGCGTGCCGCTCGGTGCCACGGCCTTTCACCAGATGACAGGCCGGGCCGGCCGCCGGGGGCAGGACAACATCGGCTTCATGCTGCTCGTGCCGGGGCGGTTCATGGACCTCGAGCACGTCCGCAGGCTCGTCTTCACGCGCTCCGAGGACATCGCGAGCCGCATCAAGAACGACTTCTCCATGGTGCTCAACCTCCTGCTGTCGCAGACCCTGGAAAACGTGCGCCACATCTTCGAGAATTCGCTCGCGGCCTTCCAGCAGGACGAGGATCGAAGGGAAAGCCGGAAAAGCGCCGCCTCGAGGCTCTGGCGGGCGTTCCAGCGACATCTGAACTTCCTGAAAGCCGAGGGGTTCGTGGGCGACGACGACCGGCTCACGGCGGACGGCATCTGGGCCTCGCAGCTGCGGCTCGACCACCCCGTGCTGATCGCCGAGTGCCTGCGGACAAACGCCCTGCCCCGTGAAGACGCGGCGCTGCTGGCCGCCGTGATCGCGCCCTTCGTCTACGACCGGGGGCAGGAGATCGCGGTCAAGCGCAAGGAACTCCCCAAGCGGCTCGTCGCCGCCTACGACCGCGTCATCGAGACGGTCTTCCCCATGATGGAGAGGCTCGACGCCGAGGGCTTCGGGCTCAACCCCCTCCCGCTCTGGACGGCGGCCGTGATCTACGACTGGGCGCGCGGCCGCGACTGGGACCGGATCGTCGAGCGTTACGGCTTTGCCGACGGCGACATGGCGATGCTCGTCTCCCGGACGGCCGACAACCTGAGGCAGATCGCCGCCCTGCGGGACACCCACCCCAACGTGGCGGAGCTGGCCTGGAAGGCGAGGGAGTCGCTGCTGCGGGAACCGGTGGTTTTCTGAGACGGCGCTTCAACCTGCAGTGGCGGGGGGCCGGTGAAAGAAGGTTCCGGCTTTTTTCTCCACCCTGTACCCGATACCCGACACCCGACACCCGATACCCTGCTCTGCGAATTTGATGCTTGACATTTTCACGCCCGCAGGGCTATATAGACGCCTTCCAATAAAGAAACGGGCCGGATCT
>JALOPC010000176.1 GCA_025454095.1 Syntrophales bacterium
TTGAAGAGGACCCGCAGAGGCTCCACGAGCGACATCTTGAGCTTCGCCGGCAGGCCGCCCACGTTGTGGTGGCTCTTGATGACGACCGAGGGCCCCCCGAAGGAGGAGGTGCTCTCGATGACGTCGGGGTAGAGCGTCCCCTGGGCGAGGTATTTTATCTTGCCCAGCTTCTTCGCTTCCTCGTCGAAGACGGCGATGAACTCGCGGCCGATGATCTTGCGCTTGCGCTCGGGGTCGGTGACGCCGGCCAGCTTCTTCAGGAAGCGCTCGCTCGCCCGGGCGAGCCGGAAGTTCAGGTGGTACTGGTCCCGGAAGGTGGAGACGACCTCCTCGACCTCGTTTTCACGCAGCAGTCCGTTGTCCACGAAGATGGAGACGAGCTTCTTCCCGATGGCCTTGTGCAGCAGCACGGCCAGTACCGACGAGTCCACGCCGCCCGAGAGCGCGCAGAGCACCCGCTCGTCGCCCACCTGCTCGCGGATCCGCTGGACGTTCTCCTCGATGAAGGAGCCCATGGTCCAGCTCGGGCTGCAGCCGCAGATGCGGAAGAGGTAGTTCTGGATGAGGGCGATGCCGTTGACCGTGTGGTGCACCTCGGGGTGGAACTGCACGCCGTAGAGCCTGCGTTCGGGGTTCTCCATGACGGCCACGGGGCAGTTGACCGTCGTGCCGGCCACGGAAAACCCCCTCGGGAGCCTCGTGACGCGGTCGCCGTGGCTCATCCAGATCCGCTGGCGCCCCTCGAGGCCGGCAAAGAGCAGGGAGCGTTTCCCCTTTTCGTTGAGCTCGAGCTCGGCGGGCCCGTACTCGCGCAGGGGCGAGGAGGTGACCTTCCCGCCCAGCGTGTGCGCCATGAGCTGGACGCCGTAGCAGATCCCCAGGACGGGCACGCCCAGCTCGAAGATGCCCGGGTCGCACGTCGGCACGCCCTTGTCGAAGATGCTGGCCGGGCCCCCCGAGAGGATGATGCCCTGGACCTTCCGGGCCTTGAGCGCGGCGGGCTTCACGTCGTGGTCGAGGATCTCGCAGTACACGCGGCACTCCCGGACGCGCCGGGCGATGAGCTGGTTGTACTGGGAACCGAAGTCGAGAATGGCGATCATGCGGGTCAGTCCTCCTTCACGGGGTCCAGCGTCTTGCGGATCTTGGTGGCGATGAACTCGACGGACTCGCCGAGCAGGATCTCGATGGGCAGGGCCGCCAGATAGTCGTCGTTCCACGGCAGGTTGTACTCGTTGACGAGGTTCTGGATGTCGCGGTACCGGTCACCCAGGATTTCCACCTTCTCGGCGACCGAGAGAGCCGGGTTGAAGTCCACGTGGACGAGCAGCAGCCCGCTGATGCCGTCCCCTCCCTTGAGGAGCGGGATGATGACGAGCGGCCGGCTGTCGACCCGCCCGAGCCCCACGTAGAGGTTGCCCGTGCGGGCGATGGTGCGTTTTGTGCCCATGAGGGCCTTCGACGCCTCGGCCCGGGAGACCATCCCGACGGATACGCCGCCCCGGTTCACGATGGAGATCGTCGTCCGATCCGTCGGCTGCCCCTCCGCGTCGAGGTTGGCGATCTCGTAGAGGGTGTAGCCCCGCACGCCGGCAACGGCCTTTTGGACCCGGTCCAGGGCCAGGATGTTCTCGGCCTTCAGGTTCTTGGGGGTGCACTTGAGACTCGCCAGCAGGTCGAAGAGCACGCCGCGGAGCATCTCCTCCTTGCGGCTCGTGCCGACGGTGACCGTCTTGGCCTGGTGGCGGATGGCGTCGATGGGCCGGGAGAGCTCGTCGATGGCCTGCCCGAAGGCGATGTTCAGCAGGTCGATGGGCGAGGCGTCGGCGCCGCCTTCGCTGAAATCGCTCCAGAAGTCCTCCAGGGGGAGCTTGCCCGCCACGTACTTGGTCAGCAGCGAGATGTCCGTCATCGTGCGGGCGTTCATCAGGGTGAGAATGCCGCGGTTCTTGCGCTCCGTGAACTGCTCGGAGAAATCCTTGAGCACCCGATGAAGGTTGCGGTCGAGGATCCGCTGGTACAGGGTGTAGTTCTTGTGGTCCTGCTCGACGACGGCGAGGTTCATCTCGTTGCGGAACTCGCGGAAGAAGGCGGCGGCGTCGTCGATGGCCGATGCGGCGTAGTAGCCCCAGAGGTGCCCCGCCAGCGTGTTCAGGATGACCGGCAGCGGCATGGGCGCCCTCGGAACGCGGATCACCGAGTCGGCGATGCGGTCGAAACGGGTCTCCCCCTCCTCGGCGAAGACGACGACGGAGGCCTTGTGCGCCTTGAAGATGGCCGTGTCCTTGACGACGTCGCCCGCCACGGTCTCGGGGTTGCCGGCGGCGCAGACGAGGATGAGGGGTTCCGAGGAGAGGTCGATGTGTTTCTTGTCCTCGATGAAGTCCGACGAGATCGTCTTGTAGCACAGCTCCGAGAGCTTGATGCGGATCTCGTCGGCCGAGGCCTTGTTGGGGCCGCTTCCCACGACGGCCCAGTATTTCTTCTGCCGGGCGACCCGCTCGGCCGAGCGGCGGATCTCGTCCTTCTTCTCCAGCACCTGCTGCATGAGGGCCGGCGCCTGCTCCAGCATGGCCAGCTCGGCGGCGATGAACTCGTCGGGCCGGGTCTTCAGGATCTGCGCGAAGGCCAGCGCCAGCACGTAGCCCGCCACGATCTGCGAGTAGAAGGCCTTCGTGGAGGCGACCGACATCTCGATGTCGCGGCCGTCGCTCGTGTAGAAGACGCCGTGGGACTTCGTCGTGATGTCGGACTGGCGGCGGTTGACGATGGACAGGATCGTCGCGCCCCGCTCGGCGGCCATGGCCACGGCGCGGTTGGTGTCCGTCGTGGTGCCCGACTGGGTCACGGCGACGACGAGCGTGTCCGAGAGGTCCTCGCAGAGCAGGAACCCGCTCATCTCCGAGGCCTTTTTCCCCTGGATGTTGACGGGGGCGCCCGCGAGGTACAGGGCGAGCCCGTCGGCGACGGCCTGGCCGGCGATGGCGGCCGTTCCCTGGCCGATGACGTAGACCTGGCGGAGTTTCTTCGCCCTGAGGCGCTTCACGAAATCCGCCGGCAGGATGTCGGCCCCGAGGTTGAAGTGCACCTTGCGGGTGCCGTCCTTTTTCTTCGCGATGCGGTACTTGCCGCGCAGGGTCTTGCGGACCGACTGGGCCGATTCGGTGATCTCCTTGAGGAAGAAGTGGGGGAACGCGCCCCGGTCGATGTCGCGGGTGGTGATCTCGGCCTTCTGGATCATGGACTCCGTGAGCCCCACGGGGTGGCCGTCGTAATAGAGGGCGCGGATGCCCGCAAGCCCGCCCGCCGAGTGCTGGTCGAGCACGAAGATCTGCCCCGCGGAGTCGGGGCTGTCCGGGTCGCGGGGTTTCTCGCCGTCCATCTTGATGAATCGCGAGGTGCCCTCCACAAGGCCGTAGAGTTCCGAGGCGAAGAGGTACTGGTCCTCGCGCAGGCCCACAAAGAGGGCTTGTCCGCTTCCCTTGAGGGCGAGGTAGATCTTCCCCGGCTCGACGTTGCTGACGAGCGCGATGGCGTGAGAACCCTCGAAGTCGTTCACGGCGATCCGGAAGGCCTCCTCGAGCGCCATTCCCGCCAGGAGGTAGCGCTCCACCTGCAGGGGGATGATCTTCGTGTCCGAGGTGATCTCGGGGGCGATCTCGTAGCCGAAGGCCGACTCGAGCAGGGAGCGCAGCATCTGGTAATTGTCGATGTCGCCGTTGAGGACGACGCTGATTGTCCAGCGGCCCGGACCGTAGGCGGGGTAGAACTTCATCCCCGGGACGAAGGCGTCGGCGAACGTCGAGGCGACGGGCGCGGGGATGGCGCACAGGCCCGCGGGCGGGATCTGCCCGTCGGCCCCCTGCGCGCAGAGGGTGTAGCTGCCGATGGGGTGGCAGTTCTCCTCGGTGATGGAGCCCACCGAGGCCCAGCGGGTGTGGGCGAAGGTCGACTCGGAGATCGTCGCCTGCCGGGCGAAGGCGCGGAAGATGCGATCCTCGCGGACCGTCTCGCGGAGCTTGCGGACATTCTCGCCGAGCTTGCCGATGATGGAGGCCGTCTTGTAGACGAAGGAGAGCCAGACCCCCCCGTCGGGGTGGCGGTGGTCGGCCGCGAGGATGGAGCCGTTGAGCAGGTCGCGCTCGACGGAGCGGCGGCGGAAGTCCTCGTGGAGCCCCAGTCGCTCGAGCTCCTCGACGACCCCCTCCAGGGTCTCGCGGTCCCTCAGCGTGAGCGAGACCTGGAGGCCCGCCGAGTCGCGCCCCCGGACCTCGAGGCGGTCGATGCAGTTCAGCAGGAAGTTCACGCGGCTGTACTGGGCGAAGCTCTCGGGGGTGAGTTCCCCGGGGTCCGCGGCGGCCGCCAGGTGCAGGATCTTGCCGATGTTGGCGAGGATGTCCTTCTCGAGGCCCCAGACGATGTCCTTCAGGAGGTTGAG
>JALOPC010000177.1 GCA_025454095.1 Syntrophales bacterium
CACATCCGTGCGGCCATTCACGAGAAGGGCGCTCACTGGGAAGCCGGTGAAACCACCCTGTCCGCCCTGCCGGACACGGAGCGCAGGCTCCGCCTCGGGCATGTGAAGCCGAAGCTGACGGGAAAGGAACCGGTCCTGACGGCGGAGCCGGCAGGATCGGGCGGGGCTGCGGCGGCCTACACGAGCTATGACTGGACCTACCCGACCCCTTACGTCACGCCGGTCCGCAACCAGGGCAGTTGCGGGAGTTGCTGGGCCTTCGCAGTGGCGGGGGCACTCGAGTCCTACACGCTGATCAAGAACAGCCTCGCGGGGCAGGACATGAACCTCTCGGAGCAGGTCCTGGTCTCCTGCAGCGGGGCCGGCAGCTGCGGCGGCGGCTACATCGGGTCGGCCTCAACCTACATCCGGGACAAGGGCCTCCCGCCGGAGGGCTGCTTCCCCTACACGGCGGCAAACACCGCGTGCGGCTCGGCCTGCTACACCTACCAGAGCGGCACCTATCGGATCCAAAGCTGGGCCTACGTGACGACGACGCCGGTGAACGTGGAAGCCATCAAGAACGCGCTGGTGACCTACGGCCCGCTCGTCACGACCATGGACGTTTACGGGGACTTTTACAGCTACCGCAGCGGGATCTACTCCTACGCGACGGGCAGCTACCAGGGAGGGCACGCCATCCTTCTCGTGGGCTACGACGACGCAGCGCAGTGCTTCAAGGCCAAGAACAGCTGGGGCACGGGCTGGGGCGAGGCCGGGTACTTCCGCATCGCCTACTCGGCGGTGGGAAATCCCGTCTACTTCGGGGAGTTCACGATCGCCTACACCGGGGCTGCGCCTCAGCCCCCGCCGGCGCCGGACCCCGAGCCGACGGCCTGCACGTTCGCCGTCTCGCCCGTCTCGAAGACCTTCACGGACAGGGGGGGCAAGATGAGCGTGAGTGTGACGGCGAGCGCCGGCTGCGCCTGGACCGCATCGGCCGGCGCCGCCTGGGTCGCCCCGACCTCCGGCACCTCGGGAACGGGCAGCGGGACAGTGAGCTATTCGGTTGCCGCCAACCCGACGACACTCATGCGGACGACCTCGATCGGCATTGCCCCGGCGGGCGCCTCCTCGCCGGTCGGGTCCGTGTCCATCGTCCAGAAGGGAAAGAAGCGCTGAGGACGGGCAACGCGCCTCGCGTCACCCCGGGAACGGGAAGCCGGATCGGGAACCCCCTGATCCGGCTTCATTTTCCGCTCAAGGCGTACGTGCATGCTGCCGATAGCAATAGCGGGTGATTGATGCGATTGAACCCGGGGAATGCTATACGCCGATTTCCGGCACCGCAGGCGACATGGACCCGAAGAACGAATTTGCGAAGTACATCCTCGATCCCGACGAGTTGCTCGAGAAGAAGAAGGAACTTCTGCGCCTCGGCGCCACGCGGGACCAGATCGCCAGGGCCCTCAAGTCCGCCATCCTGAAGCCGCAGCAGCGCGAGCAGTTCAAAAAGGCCCTCCCCCTGTACGAGGCGAAGATCCGGACGCTGCGCGACCAGATCCTGGCCAACGACCTCCTGGGCAACCTCAATCCCGACGACATCCGGATCCCCACGCACTACCAGGACAGGAAGAGATAAGCCGCCCCCCTGCCTTTCCCCTTGCGAATCCCCCTCCCGTTGGTTATAGACTTTGAGGGGGATTCCATCTTTTCAAGGAGGGGCTGTCCATGAGGCATCGCACGGCGGGAAAGATCGCAGACAACCTCTGGTACCTCGGCCGCGAGGAGTCGGGGGTGTACTGGCTGGCGGGGAAAAACGGGGCCGTCCTGATCAACGGCGGGCTTGCGCACATCCTCCCCGACGTCCGGAAGCAGATGAAGGACTTCGGGCTCGACCCGGCGACGCTTACGAAGATCCTCATCCTGCACTCCCACTTCGACCACATCGGGGTGATCCCCTGGTTCAAGCGCAACTGGCCGGCCATCGAGGTCTGCGGCTCGGCGGAGACCTGGCGGATCCTCCAGATGCGGAAGGCCATCGACATCGCCAACCAGTTCAGCAAAATCGTGGCGGACAAGATGGGCCTCGGCGCGGCGCTGCAGGACGTCGATTTCGCCTGGCGCGACGACATCGCGGGGAGCACCGTGGCCGACGGGGACCGGATCGACCTGGGCGAAACCGCCCTGGACATCCTCTTCACGCCCGGCCACACGAACTGCTCCATCACGGCCTACGAACCGGCCCTGAAGGCCCTTTTCGCCTCCGACGGGGGCGGGATCCCCTACCGGGAAGGCTCCTTCGCCTCGGCCAACACCAACTTCACCCAGTACCTCGAGAGCCTCGAGAAGATGAAGCCCCTGGCGGTGGAGGTCCTCTGCGCCGACCACTACGGCTACGTCACGGGCGAGGACGCCCGGGGGTTCATCGCCCTGACCCTGCGCGAGGGCCGGAAGCTGCGCGCCATGATGGAGGGGATCCTCCGGGACAAGGGCAGCGTCGACGAGGCCGCAAAGGCCATGAACGTGCTGTTCTACCGGGAGTGCCCGGACTACTTCATCGCGCCGGACATCCTCGAGGGCGTTTTCCGGCAGATGATGAAGTTCCTCGAGAAGAACCTGAACTCCTGACCCCCTCATTGCCGTCGATCGCACCGGGGCTGCCGCGCGGGCAGCCCTTTTTTTTGCGCGGCGCCGAACCAAAGGCTTGAAAAGGGCGCCGCACACTGGCATACTCGCGCCGAGCGATCGCCGTGCCGGGAGGGGGGGACATGAACCGTCATCTGCTGCTTGCGTGTTTTCTTGTATTCGTGCTCTGCGGAGCGCCGGGCGTTGCCGCGCCGGCCGCAGGGGCCGCCAGCCTCGAGGAATGCGCGAAGATCGACGACGATGCGGCACGGCTCCGGTGCTTCGACGAGATGGCCGGCCGCAAACCGAAAGCGGGCGCCGTGACGGCTGCGCCTGCGCCTCCCGCGGAATCGCGGCGCGAGGAACCGAGCTTCATGTCCAAGCGCTGGCAGCTCGACGACGTGAGCCGCCAGAAGCGCTTCGCCATCATGTCCCACCGGCAGAATTACATCCTGCCCTACACCTACAATTTCCACCAGGAGAAGGCGACCTACGAGGCGGCCAACCCGGACGTGGAGATCCAGGACGCCGAGGTCAAATACCAGATCAGCCTCAAGATGAAGCTCTGGGAAGACATGTTCGGGATGCCCCTGGATCTCTGGGCCGCCTACACGCAGCTCTCCCTGTGGCAGGTATACAACAAGGACTACTCCTCGCCCTTCCGGGAAACGAACTACGAGCCGGAGATTCTCTTCAACTACCGGACCAACACGGACGTCTTCGGCCTCCTGCGAAGCCGCTTCATCCAGGTCGGCCTCAACCACCAATCCAACGGCCGGGCGGAACCCCTCTCCCGGAGCTGGAACCGGATCGTGGCCAATTTCGGGTTCGAGCGCGGCGTCTTCAACGCCCAGCTCAAGACGTGGATCCGCATCCCCGAGAGCGACGACGAAGACGACAACTCGGACATCACGGCCTACATGGGCTACGGGGAACTTTGGATGGGCACCGTCTGGAAGGATTTCCACCTGGCGCTCATGCTCCGCAACAACCTGCGGTTCGACGACAACCGCGGCGCCATGCAGTTCGAGCTGAGCTTCCCGCTGATCGAGCACCTCAACGGCTACGTCCAGTACTTCCTGGGCTACGGCGAGACCCTGATCGACTACAACCACTACACGAACCGCATCGGCGTGGGCGTGATGATCAAGGACTGGTAGGAGCACGGCATGCGCGACAACGTCCCCCTGCGCGTTGCGCGGCGGAGGCTTGCCTGCCTCGGCCTGAGCGCCGTCATCGGGCTCGTCGGGTTCGAGCCCGCGCAGGCCGCCGGGGATGTCGATTTTGCGGCCCTCGAACGAGGCATCGTCGAGGAGGTCAACCTGGCCCGGACGAACCCGGCGGCCTATGCCGCCTGGCTCAATGGCCAGCGGCCCCACTACCGGGGCACACAGCTGAGGCGGCCGGGGGAAACGCCCATCCGGACGAAGGAAGGGCTTGCGGCCGTGGACGAGGCGATCCGGTGGCTCGGGCAGCAGAGGCCCGTCGGCGCTTTGGGCCTCTCGCGCGGGCTCTCCCTGGCCGCCCGCGACCTCACGGCGCCCCAGGGGGCCTCGGGAGGCTTCGGCCACACGGGGCCAGACGGCAGCTCGCCGTCGGATCGGATCGAGCGGCACGGCCGATGGGAGTCCATGATCGGGGAAAACGTGGCCTACGGCCAGAGGACGGCGCGGGACGTGGTGGCGGCATTCATCGTCGACGACGGCGTGCCCGGCCGCGGTCACCGGAAGAACCTCTTCAACCCGTCCTACCGCGTCATGGGCGTCGACTGCGCGCCCCATGCCGTCTACGGCACCACCTGCGCCGTCACCTTCGCGGCGGGCTTTCACCCGCCGCCCCTCTCTCACTTCCCGCCCCCCGCGCGGCTGCCGTAGTGCTTCAGCGGCAGGACGAGCACGAAAAAAGGCACCAGGTACATCGCCGCCGTCATCGTCTCCCGGGGCCCGAAGAACTGCGCCGAGAAGACGATCATCAGGACGTTGTTCATGTGGGCGAGCATGACGGCAACAGGATCCCCGCGACGGCGTAGACGGCCGCCAGGACCATGTCGACGGCCAGCGCCTCCACGATGAGGGCGGGATCGTTGTAGAAGATGTCGGCGTACTTCGAGAAGACCCCGAGGGTGATGCAGGCGAACATGACAAGGTTTACGGGGAAGGCGCGGCGGTTGGCAGCCTCGAGCAGGCCGGGCGCAACGCGCCGCAGGGCCTGCACGGCGGCGATGGGGACGAAGATCGCGAGCGCCAGCACGCGGAGCATACTCAAGAAGGAAAGATCAACGCTTGCCGCCAGGACGATCTCGACGACGGCCGGCAGGCTGAAGGGAACGAGAATCGACGTCAGGACCGTCACGACCAGGACGCGGGCGCTGTTGCCCCCCACGAGATTCGACATGAAGGGTGCCACGACGCCCGTGGACACGGCCGTCAGCAGAAGCGCCGAGAGGGCGTAATCGGGCATGAAGAACAGGAACAGCCCGTAAAGGACCAGGGGCAGGAGCAGCATCTTCAGCGCGACGAAGGAAAGCAGCGGAAGGCTCGCCCGGCGCAGGGCCTCCCAGACCTCCTCGAGCCGGATGGAGAGGAAGCTCATGAAGAACAGGACCATGAGGCACGCGAGCGGGTAGGGCTGCAGGAAGGCAAAGACCCGCGGGCAGCAGATGCCGGCGGCCATCGACGAGAACACGACGGCCAGCAGGAGAATGTCCCTCGGACGGAACGGAAGCTCCATGGCGGCTCGCCTACTCCCTGTCCGGCGGCCTGCGGCGCACGATCTGGTTGCCGATGACCGTGAAGACCGTCTCGCCTCGCTGGTTCAGGGCGGAGTAGCGGATGCGCACGATGCCCCGATCGGCTGCCTTCGAGGGCCTCAGCTCGAGCACCTCGCCGGCGGCCCGCAGCGTGTCGCCGGGCCGGACGGGCTTGAGCCACTTCAGCTCGTCGAACCCCGGCGAGCCCAGGCTGTTCTGCGCGTTGAGGGCGCCCGTCATGATGGCGAAATCGATGATCTGGCCTTCCGTCACCGTCATCCCCGGCGACTCGAAGCGATCGCCTGCCTTGAAATCGTCAAAAAAGAGCGTGCCCATCCTTCCGTCTCCGTTCCCGGGCTTCGTATTCCCGCAGCGCAGGGCCGGGTCGCCCCGGGCATTTTTTCTATACCATCCCGGCCGTCCTCAAATCCACGCTTTCTTTGCGCGGCGGGCCGTCCGGCCGCGCGGCGGGCCGCGAATTGACAATCGCCGCGGACCCCACTATAGTTTCCTCAACACAAGAGGGAAAGGAACGGCCATGAAAACCCTGAAGACGATATCGGCGCTGGTGTTGCTCCTTGCCCTGACGGTGCCGCTGGGCCTGTCGGGCTGCGCGAACCAGGCAAGAAGCGAAGCGGGTGCGCTCCTCGCCCAGGATTTCCGGAAGATGGACAACGACGAGCTGCTTCTCTACTATTACCGCCTCACCGAGGAGATCGACCGGAGGGAGCGCTCGGGCCCCGCATCGTCGGTCGGCATCGGCATCGGCGGCGGAAGCTGGGGATGGGGAAGCGGCGGAGGAAGCGGCGTGGGGGTGGGAGTCTCCACATCAACCCCCGTCGGCAGCGGCGGCGGCTCCGACGAGCTCAGGAACCGCAGGGCCGAGGTCCGCGCGGAGATGCAGCGCCGAAACATGATTCTACCTCGGTCCTCGTGCCTCGCTCCTCGAGCCTGTGCTTCGCACAGGCACCCTTCTTGCAGCCTTTCGTTGAAAACCGGTCATTGCACAAGGGCATGGGCGATAATGCAATCCCGAGAGCTTGCATCGCCCCCGGTGCCCATGCCATTGCCTCGAAACACAAAAAAGAAAGCCAAATCAAGCCATTCCGAATCGACGAAAGGCCGCAATCTCAACGACATCCTCGGGGAGAGCCGAGCGCTCAAGGCCTGGCTTCGCCCCGGGAAAGGCACCCGGCAGGAGGTCTTCATCATCCTGGCCGAGGATCTTCCGCCGGCCGACCGGGAATTTCTTGCCCGTACGGCCGATCTCGTCGTCGAGCCCGCAGAGAATCTGCCCGGACGCCTCGCCGCGCTTGCGCGCGAGAACCGGCAGCTGAAGTCGCTCAGCCTCAGCGACGACCTCACCGGGCTCTACAACAAGCGGTTTTTCTCCATCCAGCTCGAGATCGAAATGGCCCGTTCCCGCCGGTCGGGCCAGCCCTGTTGCCTGATGATGATCGACTTCGACAACTTCAAGGACATCAACGACCGGCTCGGCCACGACGAGGGCGACCGGTTTCTCACCCAGATGGGGGGGCTGATCCGCGACAAGCTCCGACCCACGGACTTCGTCTGCCGATACGGCGGCGACGAGTTCGCCGTCATCATGCCCGCCACGTCCCTTCTGGACGGGATCGGCATCGCCAGGCGCCTCAGGGAGTTTACCGCCCATTTCACCTGGAAGATGGCCGTACGGGTCTCGGCAAGCTTCGGGCTG
>JALOPC010000178.1 GCA_025454095.1 Syntrophales bacterium
GAAACTTCTTTCCTATCCGAAGCGGAACTGCACGCCGGCGCCGCCTTCCGGGTAGCCCCACTCGAGCACCCCGGTGCCGCAGGCGATGCGGCAGGTGCCGCACTCGAGGCAGCCGTCGATTGTCAGCGTGAACACCCCGTCGGCGCCCTCCGCGTACAGGCCTGCCGGGCAGGCCCTCACGGCCGCCTTCAGCCGCGGGTCGCGCTCCATGCCCTCCCGGATCCGGATGTGCGGGGCGGGGAGCGGCTTGAAGACGTTGAGCCCCAGCTTTGCCTTGAGGTCGCTCATATCTTCGTGAGCTCCTTTGCGTCCACGATCATCGTCCAGAGCTCGCTGAGCGTCAGGTGCTTGCGCAGCGTCGTGAAGACGGGCGACTTGGGGCCTGCGGGGACGGCGTAGAGATCGCGCATCAGGTTCCCGATCAGCTCCGGGTAATGGCCGAACAGGTGGGGGTTCGACAGCACCCGGGGCGTGTCCTTGAAGGTGTGGAAGTCTTTCAGGACGAAGCTGTCTTCCAGAAATGTCCGATAGACGTCAAGCTCCGCCGCGTCGAACCGGCCCGTTTTTTTTGCCTCGACGACGGCCTTTGCCGCATGGTACCCCGAGGCCAGCGCGTATTCCATGCCGCGCACGGTGAAGCCGAGGTTCAGGGCGAAGCCTGCCGAATCCCCCGCCACGAGGATCCCGTCGCCGCAGAGTCGGGCAAGTGCCCGGTACCCGCCCTCGGGGATGACGTGGGCGCCGTATTCCATCGTTTCACCCCCGCGGATGAGGGGTTCGATCTCGGGGCGCGCCTTGAAGGCTTCGAAGAGCGCCGGCGCATCGCCAGCCGCCTCCTCCTTCGCGATGTCCTCGATGGAGACGACGAGGCCCAGGCTCAGGCTCTCGTCGTTGGTGTACAGAAAACCCCCGCCGAAGAGGCCCTTGGTGATGTCGCCCGCGAAGAGGTGCGCCGCCCCCTCGCCGTCGCCCACATTGAAGCGGTCATCGATCACCTGGCGGTCGAGACGGATCACTTCCTTGATGCCGACGGCAAAATCGTGCGGGCGTCCCGGGGCGCGCAGGCCGGCCTTCTCCGGCAGCAGCGAGAGGACGCCGTCACAGGCGATGACCACGTCGGCCCGCAGCTCGTCGCCCCCGGCGATGACGCCTGCGACCCGGCCGTTGTCACGGACCAGGTCGGTCACGAGGGTCTTGGCGAGGATCATCCCGCCGCGCTCCTCGACGCGCTCGGAAAGCCAGCGGTCGAATTTCGAGCGCAGGATGCTGTAACTCTGGGGCTTGTCGGTTCGGAGCTCGCTGCCGGTGTAGTGGAAGGTGAAGGAACGGTTGCGGGCCATCAGGGTGGCCCCTTCGCGGACGATGGCCCGTTCGAAGGGGGCTCCGTCCCAGAGGCCGGGGAAGAGATCGCGGACGGGGTTCAGGTAGAGGCGTCCGCCGGAGACGTTCTTGGAGCCGGGATAGTCGCCCCGCTCGAGGACGACCACCTCGATGCCCTCGCCGGCAAGCGTGTATGCCGCCGCCAGCCCGGCCAGTCCCGCACCCACGACGATGACATCGAATTTCTCCACCGCATTTCCCCCCTGGACCCTGCTGCGATGAACGCCCCAGACATACCTTTTTTCCCGGGGAAGTTCAACCCTAAAGCACGAAATTGCCTGATGATTCCGCGCGGTATGCTTCTTGCAAAAATATCCGGCACTTTAGACGTATTCGCCGGAAATCAGGTTGTTTTCAGCCGCCCGGGTGGAGTGCCCGCGCGGTGGAGTGTCAATTATCGGTTACCGGGTGCAAAGAAAGGAAAATGCCGTGGATGTCAAAAATCCCATTGCCAACCCCCTGATCGTGCTGCGCGAGGAATTCGACGACTGGGCGATCCTCTTCGACCCCGACACGGGAAACGCTTTCGGACTCAACCCCACGGGGGTCTTCATCTGGAAGCTCCTCGACGGCAGGCACGGCACCGATGCGATCGTCAACCGGCTTCGCGAGGAGGCCGACGACGTGCCCGAGGACGCCGGCGAGCACGCACGCCAGTTCATCGAAAGCCTCGAGAAGCAGGGGCTCGTGGGGTATGAGGTCCAACCGTGAGAACCCGGGATTCCATGGTTCGATTCGTCGATGATGTCGGGGTGTCCAGATGCGGCTGATGCGCACGCCGAAGAAGATGGACATCGACATCACGAACCGCTGCAACCTGCGGTGCCGGTACTGCTACCACTTCGAGAGTTCTGGTGACGCCGGCGGGGACCTCCCGGCGGCGGAGTGGCTCCGGTTCTTCGAGGAGCTCAACCGTTGCGCCGTTACGGAGGTGACACTGGCCGGCGGCGAGCCCTTCATCCGGGAAGACCTGAAGGAGATCATCGAGGGCATCGTCCGCAACCGGATGCGATTCCAGATCCTCAGCAACGGGACCCTGATCGACGACGACATGGCGGTCTTTCTTGCCGCGACGAAGCGCTGCAACTACGTCCAGGTATCCATCGACGGCTCCATGCCGGAAAGCCACGACGTCATGCGCGGAAAGGGAAGTTTTGCGAAGGCCCTGCAAGGCCTCATGACCCTTCGGCGACACGGTGTTCATGCGGCGGTGCGCGTGACGATTCACCGGAAGAACGTCCATGACCTCGAAGGCATTGCCAGGCTGCTTCTGGAGGATATCGGCATCCTTTCCTTCGGGACCAATTCCGCAGGGGCCATGGGCCTGTGCCGGAAGAACGCCGAGATGGTCCAGCTGACGACCCAAGAGCGGGTGACCGCCATGGAAACCCTGCTTCGGCTGACGAAGAAATACAATGGCCGGATCAACGCGATGGCGGGTCCGCTGGCCGAGGCGAAGGGCTGGCTCGAGATGGAACAGGCCCGGCTCGAAGGCCGGGAGTCGATGCCCAATCGCGGGCATCTCACGGGATGCGGCTGTTACCGGCAGCACCTGGCCGTGCGGGCCGACGGGGCGATTACCCCCTGCACGATGCTCTCCCACATCGAGCTGGGGCGGATCAACCGCGACGACCTCGGCGAGATCTGGAGGGATCACGACGAACTGAGAACGCTGCGCGAGAGGCATCTCATCCCCCTGAGCCGGTTTTCGTTTTGCGAGGGCTGCCCCTATGTGAACTACTGCACCGGCAACTGCCCGGGGCTTTCCCATACGCTGGTCGGCGAGGTCAACCACCCCAGCCCGGACGCCTGCCTGAGGAAATTCCTGGCCGACGGGGGCCGCCTCCCGGACCGAGCCCTGCTGGGTTGAGAGGATCAAGGAACGCAATGAAACCACGCACAGGCGAAACGATCTTCCTTCTCGCCGCGCTCGCGGCGCTTGCCGGCCTGTGCTTGATTGCTGCGCCCCCGGGGCTTTATTCCAACGAGGAAGGCGTTCATTATGTACAGATGAGAAACTTTGCCCAGAGCGCGACCTTCGGGATCGCGTGGCCCGGGCACGGCCTCGGTTTCGAGGCGAAGGATCTCGCCGGTCATGGCGGTTACTTCGAATCCCGCGACAGCCGGCTCTATGCCATTACGCCGCCGCTGTTTCCCTGGATTGCGAGCCTGTTCTACCCCATTGTCGGCGAAAGAGCCGTCGATGTTGCGCCGATCCTGTTCGTGTTTCTCTCCGCCCTGCTCCTGGGCGTGACCCTGGATCGCGTGATGCCGCGGGGTGTTCTTTATTATCTTCTCATGGCGGCTTTCCTGGCCGGATCGCCCGTGCTTCCTCTCGCCTACAAATTCTCCGGTCAATCCCTGGCTCTCTGCATGATCGTTGCCGGGCTCTTTCTGCTGGTCCGTCATTTTGGAGCGGAATCCTCGAACAGGGGCACCCTTGCCGGATCATCCTTTCTGGCGGGTGCCGCCGTTCTGGCAGGCTTCGAGTTCCTGTTTGTCGCTGTATCCTTGCTTCTTGCCGCCGGGGCCGTATTCTGCATGCAGAAGCGGTGGTCCGATCTGGCTTCAATCGCCGCGGGCGCCGCACTGGCGCTGGCCGCACTCGTATTGCACGACTCGATCCTGCAGGGAGGCTTTCCCGGGCCCTATCTGCGCAAGATGTTTCCCTATTATCAAATCTCGGGGATTCGAAGCGCCGTATTCGCGGGGTGTTTCATCGTCTCGGGCGCACTGTTTGCGGCAGCGCGAAGGGAAGGTCTGGCCCCGTTTCTGCGGGCCCTTTTCACCGTGCTTCCCGTCGTCCTGCTGCTGGTGACGGTGTCCCTCACGGCTGCCCGGATCACCGTTTCCCATCTCATGGCGGTTTTCCCGGCCGTCCTGTTCTGCTTCTACGGCCTGCCGGGGAGGATCGAACGGCTGCTGAAAGGGGAGGGCGCCCTCGAGGCGATCCTGGCCGGGACGGTGATCCTCTGTCTGATTCTCGGCGCTGCGATTCACAGGCCCAACCCTGGAATGATCCTCGCGGTCTGGCTGCCCCTGGT
>JALOPC010000179.1 GCA_025454095.1 Syntrophales bacterium
ACCCTGCCCGAGAAGAAGCACAACAACATCCCGCTGTAAGCGCGACCCGCTGAAGCTGTCAAACAGGAACGGGGGAGCCGATGCCGGCTCCCCCGTTTTGTTATCCCCGATGACGCATCCGGATCAGTACCGGGCGCTCCATTTCTCCCCGGCCGGATACCACGAGGCCGTGCCGTTCGCCAGGGTCCTGGCCGACGGATTCAGGGTCGCTCTGTAGGTGCCGTTCAGGTTCTGCCTCTTTAAAACGACCTCGTTGGTCGCCTTGTTCCAGGACTGCAGGGTGATGACATCCTGGGCCTGGGAGCCGTTGGTGTGTCGCCACCTGGCGTCGAAGGTGTTCGTCCCGGCACGCCGCGTCCACGTGCCGCTCCAGCCGCAGCACTCCTGGACCTGCCAGACCGAGCCGAGCGTCAGCAGGTCACTGGACGTACGGCCCGACAGGCTCCCGACGGGTCCCTTCGGGTCGTCCGCGGGGCTCGCGGGGGGCGTCGCCATCCTCGCCCCGATGGGAGTCTTGTTGTCCTGCGCGGCGGCAAGGGAAGCGCTCAACAGAATCATTATGACGGTCAACACGGAAATCATCACTCGAGCTCTCATGAATCCCTCCTCTGAATCGGTTTGAATCGAACGTTACGGCGGGTTTCGCCGCATTAGTTCCTGCCCATTCAAATCCTAGGCCACTTCATCGGCGCCTGCCCTCGCCAGCGTCACCACGGCAAAGGCCGCGATACCCTCCCCGCGGCCGATGAACCCCATCTTCTCGTTCGTCTTGGCCTTTACGTTCACCCGCGAAGCCTCCGTGCCCAGCACCTTGGCGATGTTTCGCCGCATCTCCTCGATGAACGGGGCGAGTTTCGGCGTCTCCAGGATGACCGTGGAGTCCACGTTGTTGACGGCGTAGCCGCGATGAACGGCCAGCTCGGCGGCCCGCTTGAGGATGAGGATGACGAGGCTGGAGATGCCCTTGAGTCGAGGGTCGCTGTCCGGAAAATGCCTGCCGATGTCCCCTTCCCCCAAGGCCCCGATGACGGCATCGACGATGGCGTGGATCAGGGCGTCGGCATCGGAGTGCCCCAGCAGGCCCCTGTCGTAGCTCACCTCCACACCGCCGATCAGCAGCCGCCGACCCTCTGCAAAGCGGTGACTGTCGTACCCGAAACCGATTCTCATGGCAACACCCCCATGCAGCAGATCCGCGGACCGGGAACGTTTTCGCTTCAGCCCTTCGCCTCCCGCCGAGCGGCAAGCAGGGCCTCGGCAACGACCAGGTCCTCCGGTGTCGTGATCTTGATGTTCCGGTAGTCGCCCGGGATCATCCGGACCGCGATCCCCAGGCGCTCGATCAGCGACGTGTCGTCGGTCCCCCTGAAGCCCTCGCGGACGGCTTCCCGGTGCGCCCTCTCGATGATGTCGCGGCGGAAGGCCTGCGGCGTCTGGGTCAGCCAAAGCATCGTCCGGTCGCAGGTTCTTACGATTCGCCCGTCGGGCGCGACCTCCTTGACCGTGTCCTTCACCGGCACCCCGAGCGTCGCGGCGCCGGCTTCCGCGGCGGCCCGGATGCAGCGCTCGACCAGGTCCGCGGAGATCAGGGGCCGTACGCCGTCGTGGACGACGACGATGTCGGCATCGCGATCGATCGCCTCGAGGCCCGACAGGACGGAGTCCTGGCGCTCTTTCCCCCCGGGGACGACGCCGGCAATTTTCTTGAGACCCCACGGGGGGAGGATGTCGTCCCGGATGGAGGCCACGTCCTGCGATGGGACCACGACGTACAGGCCGTCCACGCCGGGACAGGCCTCGAGGGCCTCCAGGGTGCGCACGAGGACCGGCTTGCCCGCGAGCGAGAGATACTGCTTGGAGATGTCCCGGTTCATCCGGCTGCCCGACCCTGCCGCCGGAACGATCGCGACCGTCTTCATCGGCCTTCCCCGTCAGGCCGGTTCATGCCCGCCCGGCCCGCATAAAGAAAAGCCCGGGACCCCTCGGGGCTCCCGGGCTCGTTCTGCGTCGATTACAGCGTGTCGATGCTGTGGTATTTCTTCTCGTGTACGACGGACTTGAGATCCGTGAAGATCATCCGTCCGGCGGTGGTCTGCAGAACGCTGGTGACCGCGACTTCGAGCGTCTCGCCCAAGTGGCGGCTGGCGTGATCGACGATCACCATCGTGCCGTCGTCGAGGTAGGCAACCCCCTGGCCGGGTTCCTTGCCCTCCTTGATCACCTTCACAACCATGAGTTCCCCGGGGAGCACGACGGGCTTCAGGGCATTGGCCAGCTCGTTGACGTTCAGGATCTTGATGCCCTGCAGCTCCGCAACCTTGTTCAGGTTGAAATCGTTCGTGATGATCTTCCCGTTCATCTTCTTCGCGAGGGCGACGAGCTTCGCATCCACGCCCTTGATTTTCGGGAATTCCTGATCGACGATCTCGATGGTGATGCCCTGGTTTTTCTGCACCCGGTTGAGAATGTCGAGACCCCGCCTCCCCCTCGAGCGTTTCATGGAATCGGAGGAATCGGCGATGTGCTGGAGCTCATCCAGGACGAAGCGCGGGACGATCAGGGTCCCTTCCATGAACCCCGTGTCGCAGATGTCTGCGATACGGCCGTCGATGATGACGCTCGTGTCGAGGATACGGTAGTCCGTGACCCCCCGGAAGCCCTTGAAAGGCCCGAAGGCGGGCAGAGCGATCTCCTCGCTCTTTTTCGAACCGATGACGAGACCCAGATACCCGAGGATACTGGCCATCAGGGCGTAGATCAGGAACGCCAGCTCCTGCTGCTCCCACACGGTGACGAACCGCAGTCCGTAGGACAGCAGGATGGCAATCAGCAGCCCGATGATGGTCCCGACGACACCCCCCAGGATGATGCGCAGCGAAAATCGTCGGATGATCTGCTCGATCTGGATGACAATGACAGCGGCAATAAAACCCAGCAAAAGACCGATAATGGATAATTGATATGAAGCCAAATACTTCAAGGCAATAAAATATCCGCTGACCGAGCAAATGCCGATGAGCAGTGAACGGATAAGCAAACGAACATCCCCCCTCTCTGAATTATTTGCGTGACAGGATTTCAAAGAACCCCAACGGCACCATATAAAAAAGCTCTCGAGAAAACGGTTCGCCAAGCCCCGATCCGCGAAAGAGACGACAGAACGAGCAAATCAACCCGACGACCCGCAGGGAGGCACCCCGCGGGCAACCCGATCTTGGCGCGTGGGTTTCTCAGAGCCCTATACGCAGTACGCCGCCTGCCGCCGCCGCTCACTGAAGCGGGAACATGGCGTTGATCTCGGCTTCGACCTTCGCCTCGGCAGCGCGGCTTGCTATGGATATCTCCTTGATCAGCAAATGTTTCGCCGTGTCCATCATCTTCCTCTCGCCGAAGGACAGGTCCTTGCCGTGCTTGAGGATGAACAGGTCCCTCAGGACCTTGGCGATCTCGTAGACGGAGCCCGTTTTGATCTTCTCCAGGTATTCGCGGTAACGCTTGTTCCACGCCTGCTTGTCGATCGTTACGTCGCGGGCACGCAGAATCTCGTAAATCTTCGGGATCTCCTTGGATGTGATGAGCTGTCGCAGCCCGATGGTCTGGGCCGTGTCGGTGGGAATCATGATCTTCATCCCGTTGCCAAGGATCTTCATCACGTAGAACTTCTGCCAGGTCCCCATGATCTCTCGGTCTTCGATTGCCTCGATAAGTCCGACTCCCTGCGCTGGATAAACGGCCAATTCTCCTATTTTGAACATCTCCCCATTACCACCTCTCACGGATTCCCCTGTATGATACTCCACTAGCCTGCGAATCATAAATGAATTCGCCTGAAAAGTCAACGGGAATTGCTTGGACGAGGTGGTCCCGCAGGGTTGCAAAGACCGTGATGTGTAATAATGATATGTAATTTCGAGTTATTACAAACTGCGACGGCGCGGCAGACGGGCGGTTCAGTCATGGGACGCTGGCGCGGGGACCGCCCTCAGATGAAATTCTGCCGCACCCGGTCCAGATCGCGGTCCAGCTTCCCGGGCTCCTCCTGCTGGTAGCGCTCGACCGCCAGCTTGAGCTGCCGATAGGTTCCCTGCTCGGACAGGTCGTCCAGCACGCGATAGAACCCTTTCCTGCGCCCCAGACGGAAGATCAGGCGGTCCGTCTCGGGGAGTTCGAAGTACCGGTCGATCGTGCCCAGGAGTTTTTCCCTGTCCTCGGGCAGTTTCCCTTCCAGTTCCTCCAGAAGATTCAGGATGTGATCGCTGACGATACGGCTCCGGATCCCGTCGAGGCTTTCGATGAACAACCTTATTTCCCTCAGGATTTCTTCGTCGCCGATCGGCTCGAACCCTCCTTCGGCCATCGTCTCGTGCAGCCCGGTACCCCGCCTCACGGAAAGGGTCCGCAGACGGATGTGGTCCGGGTCGATCTCGTTGAGGACGCGGGCCGTCTCGACGGCATGTTCCCGGGACCAGCGCCTGCCGCCCAGCCCCGGCATGACGTACTCGCACAGCGATATGCCGGCCTCGACGATCCGCTTGCCGCCCTTGACGTGGTCCGCCGCCGTCGCGCCCTTCCGGATGAACTGGAGCACCTCGTCGCATCCCGATTCGAGCCCGACGTGAATCCGCACGAGCCCGGCTTCCCGGATGCGCCGGAGATCCTCCACCGTCTTGTGGCCGGCCGTCCGCGAGCGGCAGTAGGAGGTGACGCGCTCGATTGCGGGGAATTTCTCCCGGAGGTAGCGGAGAACTTCGACCAGGTCCCCGGTCTTCATGATGAGCGTGTCGGCGTCCTGGAGAAAAGCGGTTTTGCCCCCGAAGTAGAGCCAGGCCGCAACGTGCCGGAACGTGTCGCTGAAGATGCCATCGTTTCCGAACACGTGGGAGACGACCGCGTCGTTTACCTTGCCCCCCTGTCCCAATTTCCAGGACACTTCCCCGACTGCATCGGCCAGGGCGCGGACGGCGTCGATGTCCTGCTTGATCTCCTCGACGGGGCGCAGTTCGAAGCGCGTGCCCTTGTAGGTGTGGCAGAAGGCGCACTTGTTCCACGGGCAGTTCCGGGTGGGGCGGATGAGGAGGCTGCGGGCCTCGCTGGGCGGTCGTATGGGACCCTGCTCGAAGCAGGCATTCACGGTCATGGTGCAGTCTTCCTGTTGCGGGTTTTTGGGACAGACAATTTTCATTCAATCAGTATAGGCATCGCACTTTCATCCGTCAATGCAATGCGCCGATTTGCATTTCCGATACCCGAGACCCTATACCCGA
>JALOPC010000180.1 GCA_025454095.1 Syntrophales bacterium
GGAAGGACGACCCCGTCATCCTCGAAACGGGCCGGCGCGTCTCCGGGCTGGGGGAGAGGCTTGTCTCTGCCAATGCCTACCTGGGCGCCGGGCCTGTTGCGAAGGCCCTGCAAAACGGCGCCGACGTGGTCGTCACGGGCCGCGTTGCAGACCCCTCCCTCTTCGTTGCGCCGCTCATGGTCGAGTTCGGCTGGCGGGACGATGAATGGGACCTCCTGGCGCAGGGCACCGTCATGGGGCATCTGCTCGAGTGCGCAGGCCAGGTGACGGGGGGATACTTTGCGGACCCGGGGTACAAGGATGTGCCCGCCCTGTCCCGGCTCGGGTTTCCCCTTGCCGAGGTGCGGGAAGACGGCTCCTTTGCCGTCACCAAGGTGCCCGGTTCGGGCGGCAGGGTCACGCTCGCCACCTGCAAGGAGCAGCTTCTCTATGAGATCCACGACCCGTCGTCGTACGTCACCCCGGACGTCGTGGCGGATTTCAGGGGGGTCCGGCTGGCCGAGGCCGGCAGGGACCGGGTGGAAGTCACGGGCGGGAAGGGAAGACCCCGGACCGACAGCCTCAAGGTCTCCATCGGCTACATCGACAGCTACATCGGCGAGGGGCAGATCAGTTACGGAGGGCCCGGGGCAGTGGCCCGCGGGAAGCTGGCCCTGGAGATCGTCCGGGACAGGCTCAATCTGACGGGTGTGACGGTAGACGAGATCCGCTATGACCTCATCGGCGTCGATTCCCTCCACGGCGAAAGGCTTGCTGCCGGGCACGACCCCTACGAGGTCCGGGTGAGGGTCTGCGGGCGGACGAAGACCCTGGCTGAGGCCGTCCGCATCGGAAACGAGGTCGAGACCCTCTACACCAACGGTCCCGCCGGCGGGGCAGGCGCGTGGAAGGCTGCAAGGGAAGTGGTCGCGATCGTCTCGACCCTCATCCCGCGGTCGCTGGTGAGCCCCTCCATCCGGTATGAGGTGAGCTGATGAAACTGCTCGAAATCGCCCATTCCCGCGCGGGGGACAAGGGAAACACGGCGAACGTCTCCGTCATCGCCTGCGACCCGTCCGACTACCCGCACCTGGAGAAACACGTCACGGCCGAGCGCGTCAAGGCCCATTTCTCGGGTGTCGTGAAGGGCGACGTCGTCCGTTACGAACTCCCCGGCATCGGCGCGCTCAATTTCGTGCTGTACGAGGCCCTGGGCGGCGGCGTGACGCGCACGCTGGCCCTGGACCTTCACGGGAAATCCCTCAGCTCGGCCATCCTCGAGATGGAAATCCCGGGGCGTTAGGCCTTCCGTATCCTTCCTTGACTTCCCGGCGCAGGCAGGCTAAATTAATGGTGAAATTATTTCCGGACGATAGATCAAGTGGGGGCGCCACGGTTTCGACGGGGATAATTGAGGTTGACAGTGGCACGCGGAGGTTTCTACCGGGCTCCTTAAACAGGTAGAAAACAAGTAAACGCCAACGACTACGTTTACGCACAGGCTGCTTAAGTAGCCTCGTCCTGCCGGGTTCTCCTGACGGCTCGAACAGGGCGCAAAATCAGCCAGGATAGCCAACTCTGATCTCCTGTGGCGGATGAGGCGAAACAAAACACAGGATAGCCGGAGAGGGATCCCGTCCCCGGGAGGCCTCCGAGGCGAACCGCAAATCGGGGACTAAGCGTGTAGAAGCTGCAGCTGAAGATTTCCGGACGCGGGTTCGACTCCCGCCGCCTCCACCAGAATTCAGACCAACCCCTCTTCGGAGGGGTTTTTTGTTGTTTGACTTCGGCGGGGTCACGCATGGGCGTCGGGATCACGCCAGATTATGGCGATGGGTTGCTCCGATCATGTCGATCATTGCATGCGGAACGGACGCTTCCGCGGCAAATTCCGGCCATCGCCTCACCGCTTGATCCACCTGCCTGATGATGGAAGCTGCATCCTTGATTCCGAACGTGCCGGCAACGGCCAGCAGGTCGGACCGTTCGAATCCATCCAGCTTTCCATTGACCCGCATCTGGTGGCGGTTCGTCCAGCCCCCGCCGGGGTTGTAGGCCCAAATCATGTCGTAAGCCGGGGAGAGCCGCCAGCGGCCGTCCCGATCCATCAGGAAGGCAATATTCCGCGTGTGATCGTCCTGGTTGCGGGCAATGACGTTGAAGACCATTCGCCGGAACATCTCCTGCACGGCCGGATACCCGAGGTTCAACTGCTGGATGACGGACAGCGCCTGTTCATAGCCGTATTCACCTGCGGCGTTGAAATCGTAATGCGCGATGGCGCACAGCGACTGCATGTGGATTTTCTCTCCATGGGCCGTGCGATCGAATCGTCGGGTCATGAAGTGCGCACGGCCGCCTTCCTCCAGGAGCCGGCAGTCCGACATCTGGATGCCTGCCGCAACGGCCATGCGATGGTAGGCATATTCGATTCGCCCGAAGCCCTGGGGGTCCCCCAATGATTTGTCATCAACGCCGTCGAATTTGAGAATCCAGGGCTCGAAGCCCTCTGGCGCCGGGACCTGGCCGGAGCGGACTTCGTGAGTCGCGGGGTTCCACGCGATCACCGCCTTGGCCCTGTTGCCGCCTGCCGATGTACTCACCCGGAAGATCGTGTTCAGGGCCGTCGAGCGGGCCCCCTTCAGGTTCACGGCCCATTCAGCGCGCTGGCAGAGAATGTCGGATGCAAGCTGCGTGAGCTCCGACACTTCGATTGGGATGGCCTTGCTTGTGCGGGGGCCAATGGCCGGTTTGAACTCCATGGCGCCCATGCCGCGGGAGCCCACGTAGCAGAGGCGCTCAAGCGGCGTGAAATCGTCAGGCGTGCGCCCGTGGCGAGCCAGCCATAGATCGATGATGCGATTGCCGAACCGATCGGGCAGGGCGTCAGCCAGCAGACCCGGCAGGCCGCGAAAGGTGTCGCGTTTCAGGGCAGGGAAAGAGAAGACGCCTGTCCGCAAGGGGAGAACCAGCGGCGAGACGTTCAGGCCCCGGCGGATGAAGGCGGGGTCGTACTCGAAGAATCCCAAGTCGCGATCCCAGGCCAGAGCCCCCACGTTATGGCCCCACAGCATGACGTTCGCAACCTGTACTTTTCGGATGCGCGCTGCCACGGATCATTTCTCCTTCGGCGGATGGCCGCCTCGCCGTCCGGACGCGCGCAGGCGCTCGCGCCCCCTGGTTTTTGCCATTTGCAGAGGGCTGATTTCTGACTCCGGCAGGAACGCATCCAGTTGCCCCAGCATTCCCAGCGCGCGCAGGATGCGCATGAGGTTCTCCAGGCTGCATCCGTGTCCGCCTTCAAGGCGCTGGACCAGCCGCCGTGCTACCCCGGACGCCACGGCCAGTTCTTCCTGCGTCATGTTCCGGTTCAGCCTCCGGCGGCTCAACCGTTCCCCCAGTTCGGCCAGGATGGCCTTGTCGCTCATGGAATCGAAGTTCATGGTTCGCTACTCCTACAGAAACTGAAGAGTCCTGTTGAGGAGTAAAATAGATTGGTATTGAGATAATGTCAAGCATAATGCGTCATATATTACGCTTATGACGTTATAATGCATAAAAAGAGCCATATATTGCGCTTTATGAATATTATAATTAAGGGTAATGCGCTGACCGACATTCCTGTTGACAGCATAGACATTTGTCTCTATGATCTGGACAAAAGACTAAGAAAGGATGAATCCATGGCGATTTCTGCCGTAGCGGAGATGCTGGGAATCAAGGGCAAGGTCGAAACCGAGATGGACCTGGTAGCTCTGAGCGAAAAGGGTCTGCCGAAGAAGGTCGTTCCTCGCCTCGTGAAGCGTCTTTCCGTAAGCCTGACAGAAATTGCTCCGCTGCTGCTCGTAAGCCGCAAGACCGTAGAGCGCTATAAAACGAGTCCTGAATCGCATCTCAGCCCTCCGGTGTCCGAGCGCGTTCTTCAGATCGCACTGGTCGTTAAACGATGCGAGGAAGTGTTCGAAGATCCGAAACTGTGCAACGAATGGCTGAAGTCGATGAATCCGGCCTTGGGCGGTCGCATTCCTCTGGAGTTGTTGAAGACCAATTTCGGCATCAATATGGTTCTTGGCGAGCTTACCCGAATCGAACACGGCGTCATTTCGTGAGGATCTGCGTCGAATGATTGCGTACAGGATTTCCAAGATCCATTTCGCCCGCGATTTAGCCGGAGAAGGTGCCCGGCTTGCCGGTGGGCGATGGAATCCTGTCGGCATTCCCGTCTTATATGCTTCAGAAAGCAGGGCGCTCGCCGCGCTGGAATATTATGTTCATATTCCCGCTCCCCGCATTCTCCCACGCCGGCTGGCGATCGTATCCTACGAAGTGCCGGAGAGCGTAACAACCGAAACCGTATCGATCGCCGATCTCCCGGCCGATTGGAGATCGTATCCCGCACCTCCGGCACTCCAGGACCTCGGCCGGGAATGGG
>JALOPC010000011.1 GCA_025454095.1 Syntrophales bacterium
CGGCCGAAGGGCCTGACGCACTTCCTGCCCCCAAACCTGCAGTCGATCCGGGCATCCAGCGTCGCGCTGATCGGCCGGGGAAAAAGGCAGCGGGGCGAAGCGCTCGAGCTGACGACCTTCGTGCCCCGGTACCTCCGACGCTCCGAAGCCGAGATCCGGTTGGGGGAAAAGGCGTGACAGCGAGGCTCCGGACGTCCGCGGCGGTTCAATTTTCTCTACAGGACGGCGGGTGTTTATGATATAAGCAAAGCTCTTTCGCAGAACAGGGAGGCGGGTATGGAACGGACCGACGAGCTGCTCATCGAACGACACATTCAGCAGGACGGCGAGTTGAAAAAACACGTCGAGGATCACCGGAAACTCGAGACCGCGCTCGAGGATTTCAACAAGCGGATCTACCTCACGGCGGAAGAGCAGATCGAGAAGAAAAAGCTGCAGAAGATGAAGCTGGCAAGCAAGGACCGGATCTACGCGATCCTCTCGAAGTACAGGCGGAGCGCCTGAGCGTTTCGGAACCGGAGAGTCGGGACGGTCATGGACAAACACGACGGATACATCGCGCGGGAAGGGTTCCCGTTCATCTTCGCGCTCGCGCTCGCGGCGGCCGCTCTCACCTGGATGGGTTTCCAGGGGCTCGCCGTCTCGGTTTTCGCGGCCATGCTGTTCGTCGTCTTTTTCTTCCGCAACCCCGAGAGGACGATCCCCGAGGAGAAGGGGATGGTCGTGTCCCCGGCCGACGGGAGGGTCCTGAAGATCGAGGAGGTGCGGCTCGACGGCCTGCTGCAGGGCCCTCACCGCAAGGTCAGCATCTTCATGAACGTCTTCAACGTCCACGTCAACCGTGTCCCCTATTCGGGGCGCGTGGAGAAGATCGAGTATCACGCCGGCAAATTCCTGTCGGCCGATCTCGACAAGGCCTCCGCCGACAACGAGAAGAACACCGTCCTGATCCGGACGGCGGACGGGAAGGCGTTCCTCACCATCCAGATCGCGGGACTCATTGCGCGAAGGATCGTCTGCTGGATCGGGGCGGGCATGGAGGTTGTCAGGGGTCAGCGATTCGGGCTGATCTGCTTCGGTTCGCGGCTCGAAGTCGTCCTGCCGCTCGATTCGAAAATCCTCGTGCAGGCGGGCCAGAAGGTGCGCGCCGGGGAAACACCGTTGGGGGTTCTGTGATGAACAAGAACTTCAAGAGAGAGCGTTTCCTCCGAAGGGACAAATTCTTCCAGAAGGACCAGATGAAGAAGGGGATCTACATCCTGCCCAACCTCTTCACGACGGCGAGCCTCTTTGCGGGCATTTACGCGATCATCGCCTCGATCCAGGGCCAGTACGTCCACGCGGCCATCGCGATCCCCATCTCGCTCATCCTCGACGGGCTCGACGGGAGGATCGCGCGCATGACCCACACCACCTCCCGGTTCGGCGTCGAGTACGACTCGCTGTCGGACCTGGTGGCCTTCGGCGTGGCGCCGTCCGTCCTGGCCTACACGTGGTCGCTGAACTCGTTCGGGAAATGGGGCTGGCTCGCCGCCGCCCTGTTCACGACCTGCGGGGCGCTGCGCCTTGCCCGGTTCAACGTGCAGATCGGCGTGATCGACAGCCGCTACTTCAACGGGCTGGCCATTCCCGCGGCGGCCATCGTCGTATCCTCGACGGTGATGCTCTACTTCTACCTGGGCGGGGAGGGGACGTTCCCGCACGTCTCGATCCTGGTCGGGATGATCGCGCTCGCGCTCCTGATGGTGAGCAGCATCAAGTTCTACAGCTTCAAGGACCTGCACTTCCTGACCCGCGAACCCTTCATGACCGTCGTGCTGGCCGTCATCCTGATGATCATCGTCCTTGCGGAACCGCAGATCATGATCTTCACCTTTGCCGTGAGTTACGCCGTCTCGGGACCGATCTGGTGGATCCTGCGGATGCTGCGGCGCCTCTTCGGGTCGGCCAAGGGGCCGCAGGCGACCGGGACGGGGGAGATCAAAACGGAAACGAAATCGGAGTCGGCGCCGTGAACGGCCCCCGCCGAGTCCGGCGCGAAGGCACTCCGGGTCTATAAACACAGGAGGGGTTGGATTCCATGAGAACATACCGTGTTGCCGTCGTCGGCGCCACCGGCGCCGTCGGAAACGAAATGATCAGCATTCTCGAAGAGCGGAACTTCCCCGTGGGCGAACTGAGGCTGCTGGCCTCGGAGCGTTCGATCGGCAAGGAACTCGAGTTCAAGGGCAAGGCCTACCCGGTGCAGGTGCTGAAGGAGGATTCCTTCGAGGGCATGGAGATCGGACTCTTCTCCGCCGGGGGGAGCATCAGCCAGAAGTTCGCGCCCTTCGCGGCACAGGCCGGGTGCGTGGTCATCGACAACACGGCGGCGTTCCGCTACGAGCCCGACATCCCGCTCGTGGTCCCCGAGGTGAACGCCGGCAAAATCGCCGACTACAAGAACCGCCGGATCATCGCCAACCCCAACTGCTCCACGATCCAGATGGTGGTGGCCCTGAAGCCCATCCACGACGCGGCGCGCATCAAGCGCATCGTCGTGTCCACCTACCAGTCCGTCTCGGGGACGGGCAAGAAGGCCATGGACGAACTCATCGACCAGACGCGCGCCCTGCTGAGCTTCAAGGAGCCCGTGGCGAAGGTCTACCCATACCAGATCGCCTTCAATTGCCTGCCCCAGATCGACATCTTCCTCGAGAACGGCTACACGAAGGAAGAGATGAAGATGGTCTGGGAGACCAAGAAGATCTTCGGCGACGAGTCCATCGCCGTCACGGCGACGACGGTGCGCGTGCCCGTCCTGCGCGCCCATTCCGAGTCGGTGAACATCGAGACGGAAAAGAAGATTTCCGCGGCGCAGGTGAAGGAACTGCTCAGCAAGGCACCCGGCGTCGTCGTCGTCGACGACCCGGCCAAGCGGGAGTACCCGCTGGCCATCAACGCCGCGGGCAAGGACGCCACCTATGTCGGGCGGATCCGGGAGGACGAGTCGATCGCCAACGGGATCAACCTGTGGGTCGTCTCGGACAACCTGCGAAAGGGCGCCGCCCTCAACGCAATCCAGATCGCCGAAATCTACGCGAGGGACTACCTGAAGTAAGGGTATCGGGTCTAGGGTATCGGGTATAGGGTTTAGAAGAGATGGAAACCCTCAAGCCGGTAACCCGACGCCTGCATCGCCGGGCCTGATATGAGAATCATTGCGGGGAAGGCGAAGGGAAGGGTCCTGGTCGCGCCGAAGGCGAAAATCCTGAGGCCCACGACGGACCGGGTCAAGGAATCCCTGTTCAACATCCTGCCCGTCGAGGGCCATCGGTTTCTCGATCTTTTCGCGGGCGCGGGCGGCGTCGGTCTCGAAGCCGCGAGCCGGGGAGCCTCGGGGGTGGTGTTCGTGGAGAGCAACCGCGCCTGTGCGCAGGCGATCCGGGCGAACATCGAGCGCTGCGGGTTTCTGAACATGCCCGTCGGAGAGCCCGACGAAGGCGGCGTGGGAGACATCGAGGTCATCGAATGCCCCGCGGAGAGGGCCCTGCGGCTGCTCGGGCACCGCGGGGAGCGCTTCGACGTCGTGTTCGCCGATCCGCCCTACGGGGAAGGCGCGGTCGACGCGTCCCTTCGGCTGGTTCGGTCCCTCGGGCTGCTCGCACCGGGGGGGCGGGTCGTCGTGCAGCATTCGGTCCGGGACGAACTTCCCGCGCGGCGTGAGGGATACCGGGTCGAGGACAGCCGCCGATACGGCGACACGGCGCTGAGCTTCCTGACGCTTCCGGATCCTTCGGGGCAGGAAGCGACGCGGCCGGGCGAAGAGGACCGGCCTGACGGATAGCAGGCGGCGCGACGGGAAGCGGTTATCCGAAATCTCGCATGGGGAGGGGAACATGGAGAGGTTGGCGGTATATCCCGGGTCGTTCGACCCGATCACCAACGGGCATCTCGACATCATCAAGCGCGGTCTTCGTTTCTTCGACAGGCTCACCGTCCTCGTCGCGTACAACCCGAACAAGTCGGGGCTCTTCAGCGTCGAGGAGCGGATGGAGCTGATCCGGCAGGTCATCGGCGAAGACCCGCGGATCCGCGTGGACAGCTTTTCGGGCCTGCTTGTCAACTACGTCCGCGACACGGGCGCTCAGGTCATCCTCCGGGGGCTGCGGGCCGTGTCGGATTTCGAATACGAGTTCCAGATGGCGCTCATCAACCGCCGGCTCAACCGGGATATCGAGACCGTCTTCCTCATGACGGGATACAAGTGGTTCTACACCAGCTCGAACCTGATCAAGGAGGCCGCCGGACACGGCGGGTCCGTCCGAGGGCTCGTGCCCGAGATCGTCCTCCAGAAACTGCAGGCAAAATACTCCAGCCTCAACGGAAAGGGGTGAGCCCATGAAACTCGGACCTCTGACGAAAGTGCTCCGGCCGTCGCCGACGCTGGCGGTCACCATGAAGGCCAAGGCTCTCCAGAAGGAAGGCCGCGACATCATCGGCTTCGGGGCCGGGGAACCCGACTTCGACACGCCCGACAACATCAAGGCCGCGGCGATCCGCGCCATCCAGGAGGGGTTCACGAAGTACACGCCCGTCGGCGGCATCGACGAGCTGAAGGACGCCGTCATCGAGAAACTCCGCCGGGACAACGGCCTCGCCTACAAGAGGTCTCAGATCGTGGTGTCCACGGGGGCGAAGCACACCCTGTTCAACATGGCCCAGGTCCTCTTCGGGCAGGGCGACGAGGTGATCGTCCCGGCGCCCTACTGGGTTTCGTACCCGGACATCGTGCAGCTGGCGGATGCGACGCCCGTCATCGTGGACGCGACCGAGGCGGAGGGCTTCAAGCTGACGCCGGCGAAGCTCAAGAACGCCATCACCGCGAGGACGAAGGCCCTCATCCTCAACAGCCCTTCGAACCCGACGGGCGCGGCCTACACCCTCGACGAGCTGAAGGCCCTCGCGGAGGTCCTGCGGGGGACGGAGATCATCGTCATCAGCGACGACATCTACGAGAAGGTCGTCTACGACGGCTTCGTGTTCGCCAACATGGCCAATGTCGGCGGCGAGATGACGGAGAAGACGATCGTCGTCAACGGACTGTCGAAGTCGCACGCCATGACGGGCTGGCGGATGGGGTATGCCGCGGGGCCCGACAACGTGATCGCGGCCATGACGGAGATCCAGAGCCAGAGCACGTCGAACCCCACGTCGATCGTGCAGAAAGCCTCGGTCGAGGCGCTCCTGGGCGACCAGTCCTTCATCCCGAAAATGGTGGCGGAGTTCAAGAGGCGGCGCGACACGATCGTCGCGGCGCTCAACGCCGTCCCGGGGATCACCTGCGCAACGCCCCCCGGGGCCTTCTACGTCTTCCCCCGCGTGGCCGCCCTCTACGGGAGGAAGTACCGGGGCAGGGCGATCGCCAACTCCAACGAGTTCAGCGAGTTCCTGCTCGAGGAAGCCAATGTGGCGGTCATCGCCGGCGGGGCCTTCGGCAACGACGAGTACATCCGGCTCTCTTACGCGACGTCGATGGAGCTCATCGTCGAGGGCATGAAGCGGATCGCCCGCGCCGTCGCATCGCTCGAATAGAACGCGGGGTGCCGCGGATACCGACACGCATCGAGGAAGGAAGAGGAAATGGGAGGTCTTTTCGGGGTCGTTTCAAACCAGAACTGTTCCAAGGTCCTGTTCTACGGGACCGACTACCATTCGCATCTCGGGACCGAAAACGGCGGCATGGCCATTTTCGGCGAGCAGGGATTCTACCAGACCATCCACAGCATCAGCCAGGCGCAGTTCAAGTCGAAGTTCATCGCCGATTACCGGGAGATGAGCGGGAACATGGGCATCGGTTCCATCAACAACGTGGCGCCCCAGCCCCTGATCGTCCGTTCCAAGTTCGGCACCTACGCCATCGCCGCCAGCGGCCTCATCACCAACAAGGACACCCTGGCCGAGGGGCTCCTGAGGCAGGGCGTCTCGTTCAGCGAGATGGCGGGCGGCGGCGTCAACCCCGTGGAGCTGGTTGCCCGGCTCATCAACCGGGGCGAGACGCTGCTCGACGGCATCGTCAACATGCAGAAGCTCATCGAGGGCTCCCTGTGCCTGCTGATCCTGAAGGACGACGGGATCTACGCCGCCCGCGACCTCTGCGGACGGTTCTCCCTGGTCGTCGGGGGAAACGGGAAGAAGGGAGAGTACGTCATCGCCACCGAGGCCAGCGCGCTCCAGAACCTCGGATACGACGTGATGATGTCCCCGGGTCCGGGGGAAATTCTGAAACTCAGCCGCTCCGGGATCAAGCAGCTGCGCCCGCCGAGTGCCGAGAAAAAAGTCTGCGCCTTCCTGTGGATCTACACCGGCGAGCCGTCCTCGACGTACGAGGGCAAATCGGTCGAGATCGCCCGCGAGTGCTGCGGCCGGGCCCTGGCCCGCAAGGACCGGGTGAAGGCGGACTTCGTCACGGGCATCCCCGACTCGGGGATCGGCCACGCCGTGGGCTACGCGCAGGAATCGGGGATTCCCTATAAGCGGCCCCTCGTGAAGTACACGCCGGGATATGGCCGCAGCTACACGCCGCCCTCCCAGGAGATCCGGGACCTCGTGGCCACCATGAAGATCATCGCCGTGCGCGAGGTGATCCGGGGCAACCGCATGGTCGTCTGCGACGACTCCATCGTCCGGGGCACGCAGCTGAAGAATTTCACGATCAAGAAGCTCTGGGACAACGGCGCGAAGGAGATCCACCTCCGCGTGGCCTGCCCGCCGCTGATGTACCCCTGCATCTACGGCAGCTCGACGCGCACCAAGGGCGAACTGGCGGCCCGTCGGGCGATTCGCACCCTCTGCGGGAAAGACCCGGAGAGTATCGCCCCCTACCTGAACGCAAAGTCCAAGGCCTACCGGGAAATGGTCGAGTGGATCCGCAACGACCTCAACGTCACCTCGCTCAAGTACCTGACCATCGACGAGATGATCGAGGCCATCGGCCTGCCGGAGAAGGATCTCTGTTTGTATTGCTGGAGGGGCTGCTGACGGGGCTGTGCCGCTTGATAAACAAAGTTGGGACGTTGAGAAGTTGTGAAGTTGAGAAACGTGGATGAATCCGGGGAGATTGGTTCAATTTCCGCTTTTCCTCACTTCAAAACTTCAGCGCTTCTGGTTACAGTAAGGGCGGGGAACACAAGACCCTGCCCTTTTTTTGTTATTCGTGATATGGAGTAATTGCCGAAAGCGGTTCAACCCGGTGAATTTATGAGCGAACCTGCCTTAATGAAAAGGAAAGTGACGCGACGGATCCGCGTGGGCGCCGTCCCTGTCGGGGGGGATGCCCCCGTTGCGGTGCAGTCCATGACGTCCACGGACACGAGGGACGTAGAGGCGACAATCCGGCAGATCGACCGGCTCGAAAAGGCCGGCTGCGAAATCATCCGCGTAGCGGTACTCGACGAGGACGCCGCCCGGGCCATCCGGGCCATCCGCAAGGCCGTCGGGATCCCGCTCATCGCCGACATCCACTTCAGCCGGAAGCTGGCCATCGCCTCCCTGGAAAACGGGGCCGACGCCGTCCGCGTCAACCCGGGGAATATGGGGCGCGAGAAGATCCGGGAGATCGTCGCCGCGGCGAAGGCCTGCGGGGCCTCCCTGCGCATCGGCGTCAACTCGGGGTCGGTGGAGAAGGAACTGCTGGCCAGGCACGGCGGCCCCAGCGCCGAGGCTCTCGTCGAGAGCGCGCTAAGGAGCATCGCGTTCATCGAGGATCTGGGCTTCCGGGAATTCAAGCTCTCTCTGAAATCCTCCGACGTGCCCACGATGATCCGGGCGTACCGGCTGATTTCGGAACAGACCGACTGCCCCCTGCACCTCGGCGTCACCGAGGCGGGCAGCGTGCTTGCCTCGAGCATCAAGTCATCCATCGGGATCGGGACGCTCCTGCACGAGGGGGTCGGCGACACGATCCGCGTATCCGTGACGGGAGACCCCGCCGTGGAGGTGACCATCGCCTACGGGATCCTCAGGGCCCTGGGCATCCGCAGGGTGGGCCCCGACATCATTGCCTGCCCGACCTGCGGACGCTGCGAGATCGACCTCTCGGCTCTCGTCGAGGAGGTGGAGAAGAGGCTGGCGGGGATGAAGGAATATCTCAAGATCGCCATCATGGGCTGCGTCGTCAACGGGCCGGGTGAAGCCGCCGAGGCGGACATCGGCATTGCCGGGGGCCGCGGGCTCGGCATCCTGTTCAGGCGCGGCAAGCCGGTCAGGAAAGTGAAAGAGGAGGAACTCGTCGAGGTTCTTCTCCAGGAGATCGAACGGATGAAATCGGAAAGGGGGACGTGATACATGCGGTATTCCCAGATGTTTCTGCCCACGGTCAGGGAGGTGCCATCGGATGCGGAGGTCATCAGCCATCAGCTCATGATCCGGGCAGGGATGATTCGCAAGCTCACGTCGGGGATCTACTCCGTGCTGCCCCTGGGGTACCGCACCGTGAAGAAGGTGGAGGAGATCATCCGGCAGGAAATGGACGCCGCGGGGGCCCAGGAGGTCTACCTGCCCGCGGTCCAGCCCGCCGAACTCTGGCAGGAGTCGGGCCGGTGGAGCTTCTACGGCAAGGAGCTGCTGCGGTTCAAGGACCGCCACATGCGCGAGTGCTGCCTCGGCCCCACCCACGAGGAAGTCATCACGGATCTTGTCCGCAACGAGGTCAAGACCTACCGGCAGCTCCCGCGGAATCTCTACCAGATCCAGACGAAATTCCGCGACGAGGTACGTCCCCGGTTCGGCGTCATGCGCTGCCGCGAGTTCGACATGAAGGACGCCTACAGCTTCGACGCCGACGAAAAGGGCGCCGACTTGAGCTACGAGAAGATGTTCAAGGCCTACACGCGGATCTTCTCGCGGATCGGCCTGACGTTCCGGCCCGTCGAGGCCGACTCGGGCAACATCGGCGGGGCGTACTCCCACGAGTTCATGGTGCTGGCCGACACGGGCGAGGACGCCCTGGCGTTCTGCTCGGGCTGCCACTACGCGGCCAACCTCGAGAAGGCGGAGATCGCCAAACCCGGGAAGGTCGACCCCGACCCCGCGCAGTTCAAGCCCCTCGAGTCGATTCACACCCCCGACGTGCGCACGATCGAAGAGGTATCCGCATTCCTGGGCGTGACCCCCCAGGACATCGTGAAGACCCTCGTCTTCGCGGCCGACGGCAAGCCCGTGGCCGTTCTCATCCGCGGTGACGAGGAGGTCAACGAGGCCAAGCTGCGAAACTACCTCGGCGCGGACTCGGTGGAGCTGGCCACGGACGACATCGTCCTCGAGGTGACCAACTCCCCCAAAGGCTTTGCCGGCGCCATCGGGATCAAGGCCGACGTCTACGCCGACTACTCGCTCATGAACCGCATCAACGTCGTCATGGGGGCCAATCGGGAGGACTACCACGTGAAGAACGCCAACCTGGGGCGGGACTTCACCGTGAAGGCCTTTGCGGATCTGCGGATCATCAAGGAGTCCGACAGCTGCCCGCGCTGCGGAAAGCCCGTCCGCTTCGCCCGCGGCATCGAGGTGGGGCACGTCTTCAAGCTGGGCACCAAGTACAGCAAGGCCATGAAGGCGACGTTTCTCGACCGGGACGGCAAGGAGAAGTTCATGATCATGGGCTGCTACGGCATCGGCGTGGGCCGTACCGTGGCGGCCGCCATCGAGCAGCAGCACGACGATCAGGGCATCCTGTGGCCGATGACCATCGCGCCGTTCCACGTGATGGTCGTTCCCGTCAACGTCAACGACGCGAAGATCGCCGCCGCGGGCGAGACGCTCTACCGCGAGCTCGAGGAGGCGGGTGTCGAGGTGCTCCTCGACGACCGGGACGAGCGGGCAGGCGTGAAGTTCAACGACGCCGACCTCATCGGCATCCCCGTCCGGGTGACGATCGGGCCCAAGAGCCTCGCGGCGGGCAACGTGGAGATGCGCATCCGCAGGACGGGGGAGACCCGGACGATCCCCGTCGGCGAGGCGGCAACCGTGATCCGGGACATCGTCATGGGTGAGCTGAAGGCACTGAATGATCCGAATAACGGACATCCTCGATAAGGTCGGCAAGTATGCCACGCAGGCGGACCTGGAGCTCATCGAGAAGGCCTACATCTTCTCGGCCACGGTCCATGCCGGACAGATGCGCCTTTCCGGCGAGCCCTACCTCACGCACCCCATGGAGGTGGCCTACATCCTGGCCGACATGAAGCTCGACGCGGCGACGATCGTCACGGGCATCCTGCACGACACCGTCGAGGACACCCTCGCGACGCTCAAGGAGATCGAGGAGGGGTTCGGCAAGGACGTGGCCGTCCTCGTCGACGGGCTGACGAAGCTCTCCAAGATCACCTTCGCGAGCCGGGAGGAGCGGCAGGCCGAGAACTTCCGCAAGATGATCCTCGCCATGTCGGCCGACATCCGGATCATCCTGGTGAAGCTGGCCGACCGGGTGCACAACATGCGCACCCTCGAGTTCCAGACCGAGCCGCGGCGCAGCTCCATCGCCCTGGAGACCCTCGAGCTCTACGCCCCCCTGGCCAACCGTCTCGGGATCAACTGGATCCGGATGGAGCTGGAGGACCTCGCCTTCAAGTACCTCTACCCCGAGCCCTACAACGATCTCGTGCAGCGCATCGACAAGCGCAAGGAGGAGCGGGACAAGTACACGCAGGAGGTCAAGGGCATCATCCTGCGGGAGATGGCGAACTTCGGCCTCAAGGGCGAGGTGGAGGGCAGGGCCAAGCACTACTTCAGCATCTACCGCAAGATGGAGACCCAGCGGATCGACTTCGACGAGGTCTACGACCTGCTGGCCTTCCGCATCATCCTGGACGCCAGCAAGGAGAAGGAGTGCTACGAGGCCCTCAGCGTCGTCCACGCCCTCTGGAAGCCCGTACCGGGGCGCTTCAAGGACTACATCGCCATGCCCAAGGCGAACAACTACCGCTCGCTGCACACGACGGTCATCGGCCCCTACGGCGAGCGCGTCGAGATCCAGATCCGCACCCGCGACATGCACGAGTGGGCCGAAGGGGGGATCGCCGCTCACTGGCGCTACAAGGAGCGGGGGGCGCTCAAGGGCAGCGACCAGGAGCAGATCCAGAAGCTCAGGGACCTCTTCGAGGTGCAGCAGGACCTCAAGGACCCCCGGGAGTTCATGAAGAACCTCAAGCTCGCCCTCTTCCCCGACGAGGTCTACGTCTTCACGCCGCAGGGCGACGTGCGGGCCTTCCCGAAGGGGGCCACCCCCATCGACTTCGCCTACAGCATCCACACCGACGTGGGCAACCAGTGCGTGGGGGCGCGGGTGAACCGCAACATCGTGCCTCTGTCCTACCAGCTGCAGAACGGGGACACCCTCGAGATCATCACCCAGGCGGGGCGCCACCCCAGCAAGGACTGGCTCAAGCATGCGGTGACGTCCCGGGCCGTATCGAAGATCAAGGCCTGGATCAAGACCGAAGAGCGCAACAAGAGCATCGCCCTCGGGCGCGATATTCTTGAAAAAGAGTTCCGCAAGCACAAGATGAGCCTCACCCAGATCCTCAAAGCCGAAGAGCTGAAGAAGATCTGCGAGGAGTACTCCATCGAGGACGTCGACGACCTCATGGCTCTCATCGGGTACGGGAAGATCTCGGCGCGGCAGATCGTGAACCGCTACCTCCCGGAGGAGCCCGAGAAAAAGGAAGACTCGCTGCCGGAAAAGATCTGGAAGAAGCTCCGCAAGCCCGAGACCACCGGGGTCTCCATCACGGGGATCGACGACGTCATGGTGAGGTTCGGCAAGTGCTGCGACCCCCTGCCGGGCGATGAGATCGTGGGTTACATTTCGCGGGGCAGGGGGATGAGCGTCCATCGGGCCAGCTGCCCCATGCTTTCCGATTTCGACCCCGAGCGGCTGATCGACGTGCAGTGGAACATCACCGAGAAGCACACCTACCCCGTCCACGTCCGGGTGACCTGCAAGGACAAGAAGGGGCTGCTGGCCGAGCTGAGCACGGCCATCTCGACGCACGACGTCAACATCAGCCACGCCACGGTGGAGACCATCCCCGGGGAGCAGGCCATCTGCGAGTTCGACCTGGACGTGACGGACCTGAAACACTTCAACGACGTCGTCTCCTCGCTCAAGCGACTGAGGGCCGTCGTGGCCGTGGAGCGGGTCCGCGTCTCCGACTCGAGGCCGGAGAAGAAGCCCGAGAAAAAAGCGGACAAGAAGAAGCTCCACTGAAGAGAGGGGTTCGGGTACAGGGACCCGGGTCCAGGGGACAGCGGCCGGGGTTCAGGAACGAAAGAATATTCGAACCGCCCGATAGCCGATATCCGGTTGTTCCGGTTGACACGCCAGACGCCTTCCGGTATAAAAACCCTTCATTGTAAGACACTTGCAGGCTTGATCCCACGAAACGGTGCATGGAATGAAACTCAGAAAATGGACGATGTTCGTGTTGGCTGCCCTGGCAGCCGCGGCCCTGATCTCCACAACGAATGCCGAGGCCAAGGACCCGACGGGGAAGTTCGTGCTGGTGATCGACCCCGCCCACGGGGGAAAGGACGACGGCGTGCAGCTGGCGCGCAAGGTCGTCGAAAAGGACGTCACCCTGGCGGTCGCAACCCTGGTGAAGCGCAACCTCGAGGACGCGAAGACCATGACGGTGCGTTTCACGAGGATGGGCGATGCCGACGTGGCGATGACGGACCGGGTCGGGGCGGCGATCAAGGCCCAGGCCGACCTGTTTATCAGCATCCACGTCAACGCGGGTTTCGAGAAGGAGGCGTCGGGCTACGAGCTGTACTTCCCCGGCTTCAGGGGGCAGGAGGCTGCGAAGGGGGCGCCCAAGGGCGAGTCGGCGGCCATCGTCCGGGACATGGTCCGGACAAAGCATCTCAACGAGGGGGTGCGGTTCGCCCAGATCCTCCAGAAAAAGCTCGACCCGGTCTTCCCGCGGCAGGACCGGGGGCTGCGCGATGCGCCGGTTTTGATCCTGCAGACCCTCACGATCCCCGCCGTAGTTCTGGAGATCGGGTTTGCGACGAACCCCAACGACCGCAAGAAGCTGCAGGAAGAGTCGATCCAGGCGGCCGTGGCCAAGGCGATCGCGGACAGCGTGCGGGAATTCCTCCAGTGAGCGCCCGATGAGGAAAGACGGCAGACAACCGAACCAGATACGGCCCGTCGCGATCACAAGGGATTACCTGCGCCACCCCAAGGG
>JALOPC010000181.1 GCA_025454095.1 Syntrophales bacterium
AAAGAGCACCTGCTGGACGTCCTCACGAAGGCGAAGGCCGACGCGGCGCTCATCGCCTCCATCGTGCACTACGGGACCTGCACGATCGCCGAACTCAAGGAGTATCTCTCCGGAAACGCCGTGAAGGTCCGCGAGGCCTGGTAGCGCACCACAAGGCTCGAGCAGCAAGCCGCAAGACAAAAGAATCCCCCTCGTTTCCCCTTTGTAATGGGGGATGAAGGGGGATTTTTCTATCATGCTTCAGAACTCAAGAAAGTGATATCCCCACGGCGGCAGGTCCACAAACAGCCCCGGATCCGTCATCTCGTCACCGTTCCGCTCGAAGACCTCCCCCGACATCAGATCCGTCAGCCGCCAGGTCCGCCCGGCAAGGGTGAGGCCGGGCATCCGGACACGCCCCTGCGAGGAGGTGTCCGCCAGATTGACGACGATCAGGTGGTGCCTGCCGGAGCCGGCCCATCGCCAGGCAACGAGGCGGCGAAAGCGCTCGTTATCGGGCCAGCCCTGAAGTTCGCAGAGGGCCCAGTCCCCGTCGCGGAACCGCGTGTCCCGCACGGCCTGGAGGAGCTTTCCGTAGAAAGCCCGAAGGGCGGGGTCCGGGGCTTCATCGGGCTTCCGGCCGAGCTGCACCGGCAGCTTCACCCTGCGGCCCTCGAGCTGTCCTTCATGGTACAGCCGCGCACCCGGCAGCGTTGTCATGACGACGGCGGCTGCGGCACCTTTCGGGGCATCGAATACCGATGCCGCGCGCGGCTCGTCGTGATTCTCGATGAAGCGGACGAGTTTGCGCTGGTACCCCGTCTCGCCCGAGAGATGGAGGCGGATCGCCCCGGCCGGCTCGTGGACGAGGCGGTCGTAGAGACGCTTGTCGTAGCAGTAGTCGAACCCCTGCTGCTGCAGTTCCCGTTCGAGATCCCAGTAGGCTTCGGCGAGGAATGTAAATCCGGGGTATCGGCCGCGGACGGCCCCGATGATTTGGTCCCAGTACTCGCGCTGCGGTTCCCGTCCCGCCCGATCGGCCCAGGTCTTGCGGAATACGCGGTTGACGAGGAGCATGGACATGTCGCAGCGCACCCCGTCGCACTGGTCGGCGATGCCGAGCAGCGTCCCGGCGGCGGCCTCGCGCAGCCCCGGGTGGAAGGCGTTCAGCTGGGCCACGTCCTGCCAGGGGGGGTAGTTGGGGTCCCTGGCGCAGGCGAAGACCCGCCCGCCGGCCTGGAAGAACTCCCGCGGCGCACGGACCAGGTCCGCCGCATCTCCCCGGATGAAGAACTCGGGGTGTTCCAGAGCCCAATCGTGGTCCTGCGCCACGTGATTCGGCACGAAATCCAGGATCAGGCCCAGCCCGCAGCGGTCAAGGGCCTCGCGCGCAGCGGCAAGGGCGCCGCGGCCCCCGAGGTGCTCCTCCACCGTGTAGTCCCGTATGCAGTAGGGCGAGCCCTGGATGTCGGCGGGGGTGAAATCGGGGAGGATCGTGCGGCATTCCTCGAGAAGGGGCGGAAGGCTTCGGGCCAGTCTCGTACCCGCCGGGCTTCGCTGCCAGACCCCCATCAGCCACACGGCGTCGAAGCTGAGGGAGGCGATGGCTGCCCATTCCTCGGGCGGAACGCCGGCCAGCGTGACGGGGCGCCGGTGCCTGCGGCTCAGTTCCTCGAGCCAGACCCAGGTGTTGATCTCGTAGATAAGCGGCTGCTTCGGCAGGACGGGCATGTCAGTCCTCATGGGCATGGGGCTTTACGGCGTGGACTTCCGTTGCAGCGGGGCCGTTTCCCTTGCGCTTCCTCAGCGCCTGCGAAAGGGACGCGAGCAAAAAGACGGCCAGGCCGGCCATATCCGTCATCCATCCCGGCTTGATCAGAAGAAGCGCCGCCGTCATCAGGGCGATCCTCTCGTACCAGGTCGTCCGGATCATCAGGCAGCCCTGTACGGCGGCCGCGAGGGCGACGACGCCGAAGGTCGCCGTGCAGACGGCCAGGAGGATGGAGGGCCAGCTGCCGATCATCAGTAGCTCCGGTGCGTAGACGAACATGAAGGGGATGATGAAACCCGCGATGCCGAGCTGAAACGCCGCAAGTCCTGTCTTCCAGGGATCCGACCGGGCGATTCCCGCCCCGGCGTAGGCGGCCAGCGCGACCGGGGGCGTGATGTCGGCCCTTGTGCCGAAATAGAGGATGAAGAGGTGGGCGGCGATAGCGAGCACCCCCATCTCGGCGAGCGCCGGGGCGACGAGCGACGTGATGATGATGTACTGGGCCGTCGTCGGAACCCCCATGCCCAGGAACAGGCAGGCGATCATGGTGAAGGGCAGGGCGAGGAAGAGATACCCCTGGGAGGCGTCAACGACGAAGGACGAGAACTTGAGCCCCAGACCGGTCATGGTGATGCTGCCGATGATGATCCCAGCGGCCGCGCAGGCGGCGGCAACCTGCACCGACCCGATCGCTCCTTCCCGCAGCCCGTCCAGGATGGAGAGGCCGAAGTCTTTCAGGGGCTTCCTCTTCGTCACAGCCATGACAAGCGAGGTCAGGATCGTTACGGCGATGGCCCAGAAGACGGCGCGCTCGGGCGAATAATCCTCCATGAGGAAATAGATGAGGGCAAAGACGGAGAAGAGGTGGTGCCAGCCCCGCGTCAGCGTGTCATGGATGCTGGGAAGATCGGACTTGGGCATCCCCATGAGGCCGAGCGACACGGCCCGGAAGTGAACCTGCATGAACGTGGCGAAGAAGGCCAGCGTGGCGGGGATTAACGCGGCGACGCAGACCTTGTAGTAGGGGATCGCCAGGAACTCCGCCATGATGAACGCCGCGGCGCCCATCACGGGCGGCATGATCTGCCCCATCGTGGACGCCGAGGCCTCGACGCCCGCCGCGAAGTGGGCGGGGTAGCCCGTCCGCTTCATCAGGGGGATCGTGAACGACCCTGTGGTCACCGTGTTCGCCACGGAGCTTCCGGAGATCATGCCGAAGAACGTGCTTGACACGACCGCCGCCTTCGCGGGGCCGCCTCGCGTCCATCCCGTGAGGGCGAAGGCGATGTCCGTGAAGAATTCGCCCGCCCCCGTCTTGCGCAGCAGCGTCCCGTACAGGATGAACAGGAGGATGAAATTGGCCGAGACCCCAATCGGGACCCCGAAAATCCCGTCCGTGGAGAGGGCCAGGTATGTCGAGAGGCGCTTGATGCTGTACCCCTTGTGCGAGATGACGTCGGGCAGCCACGGGCCCAGCAGGGCGTAGAGGATGAACACGACGGCGATCAGCGTGACGGACAGCCCCGTTGAGCGTCTCGAGGCCTCCAGGACGAGGAGCACCAGCAGGCATCCCATGACCACGTCCAGGGGCTCGTAGGACCCCGCCCGGTTCATAATCGGCGCCGAGTAGAGGAAGAGCCAGATACTGATGGCCCCCGACGCGATCAGGAAGATGCCGTCGAACACCGACATGCGATGCCACGGCGAGTGTTTCTTCGTCAGGGGGTAGAGCGCAAACACGAGAATGGACATGAAGAACCAGTGAAGGGTACGGTGATCGAGGGCGAAGAAGGGGTGGGCGTACGCGTAGTACAGGTGGTAGAGGCTCGCCCCGACGGCGAAGACAGTGAGCAGGCCGTTTGCCGGTCCTTTGTAGGTTCGGACTCGTTCGAACTTTTCGAGGATTTCCTGCCCGAGCTTTCTTTCTTCCTCGAATCCGTGCTGAAGCGCTTTTTCGATTTCCGCCATGGGGTTCAGACCTACCGTTTCGCGATTCGAAGTTGGAGTAGACTTCCGCCCGGCGCAAGGTCGTTCAATGCGACCCGCGAGTCGCCTGACGAGATCACCTGGCGGGAAACCCAGCCGACCCGGATCAGGAGCTCCCGAAAGGGCCTGTTCACGAAGACGCGCGTCCATCCGCCGTCGTAGGAGATCGTCGCCCGCGGGTGGGATTCCAGCCCTGCTCCATACCACACATACTGCTCTTCCAACATGACAAAGCGGCCCTCCTCCGCGACCCGGAAAATGCCCCGAACGGGTGTCCCGTCGGAGGAGTGAGTGTATTCGAGCAGGAAGAGATCACCCGGTGCGACAGGCGCATGCCACAACAGGCCGCCTTCCGGATGACTCAAGATCTGAAGCTGCAGACCGTCCGCGCTCTCCGCAAGACAGGAAGGGAGAGGCATCAGCAGAGATGCGGCAAGGACCAGTATCGCGATTGGACGCATCATGGAAGAAAAGCCCGGCCGGGGTTCGCCCGGCCGGGCAGGCGGACTCTACTTGAGCACCTTGATTTCCTTGAAGTACTTCACAGAACCCGGATGCAGCGGGATAGGGCTGTTGACGCCGTTTGCCGGTGTCAGCTGTGCCGCGACCGGATGGATGTTGACGAGCGCGTATTTGCCCTCCTTGACGTTGCTGAAGA
>JALOPC010000182.1 GCA_025454095.1 Syntrophales bacterium
ACTGGCCGAGCTGATCGCCGGTGCGAGCCGGATCGTGGTCTTCACCGGGGCCGGGGTGAGCACCGAGTCGGGCATCCCGGACTTCCGCAGCCCCGGCGGGATCTGGTCGCGGTTCGACCCCGAGGAATTCACCATCTATCGCTTTCTGGCGAGCCCCGAGACGCGGCTCAAACAGTGGAGGATCCTCATCGAGAGCGGCGTCATCGTGGACGCGCAGCCCAACGGGGCCCATTTCGCCGTGGCCGAGCTGGAGAAGCTCGGGAAGCTCGACTGCGTCATCACCCAGAACATCGACAATCTCCACCAGAAAGCGGGCAATGACCCCGACCGGGTCTACGAACTCCACGGCACCATGAACCACGCCCGGTGCCTGGGCTGCCAGCAGCGTTACGCCATGAGGGATCTGCTCGCCCGGATCCGGCTCGACGCAGGGGCGCCCCTGTGCCCCGCGTGCGACGGCATCCTCAAGCCCGACGTGATCTTTTTCGGGGAGCAGCTTCCCGCGGAGGCGCTGCGGCAGGCGGTCGATCACTCCCGCCGGTGCGATCTGCTCATCGTCGTGGGCTCTTCGCTGGTGGTCTACCCGGCGGCCTACATGCCGACCTATGCCAAGGAAGCGGGAGCCGCCGTCGCGATCGTCAACCTCACCGTGACGGATTTCGACCCCCATGCCGATGTGGTCATCCACGGGAAAGCGGGGGAGATCATGCCGCTGATCCTCGAGGCGGTGAAGCAAAACCTGGGGGTTGCCGGCGGGGATGCCGCCTGAGGGGAGTCGGGACCATGTGCCTGTTTTTCTGCGCTTTCGAGATCCACCCGACATACCGGCTCATCATCGCCGCCAACCGGGACGAATTCTACGAGCGTCCGTCGCAGCCCGCGGCCTTCTGGCCCGAGGCGCCGGAGCTGCTCGCCGGCAAAGACCTCCGGGGCGGCGGCACCTGGTTCGGCATCACCCGCTCCGGGCGGATCGCCGCCGTCACCAATTACCGGGACCCCCGATCGCACCGCAACGACGCGCCCTCGCGGGGGATGTTGCTGACGGACTACCTTCTCGGGCGAACCGACCCGGCCGCGTATCTCGAAGACGTCAGGCGGAAAGGGGCCGCGTACAACGGATTCAACCTCATCGTCGGGACGACCCGGGAACTCTTCTACTACTCCAACCGGAGGGGCGGCGTCATCACGCTGACCCCGGGGCTCTACGGCCTGAGCAACCATCTGCTCGACACGCCCTGGCCGAAGGTGGTACGGGGAAAAGAGGCCCTCGGCGACCTGCTGTCCCGGGGAGGGGACGCGGCCCCCGAGGCCCTCTTCGACATCCTGTCGGACCGCTCCATCGCGGAGGACCGCCTGCTGCCGGAAACCGGCATCGGGCCGGAGTGGGAGCGGATCCTGTCGGCACGCTTTATCGCAAGCCCCGTCTACGGGACCCGTTCGTCCACCCTGCTCTACGTGGACCGGCAGGACCGGGTGACGTTCATCGAGCGCAACTTCAACGCGGAGCCGCAACCGCGCGAGACGGCACGCTTCGAGTTTTCCCTTACCCGAAACGATGCGGTCTGAGGAAGAACCGTGGAAGGCATCGTCCAGATCGCCGGCATCCGGAGCCCGGAAGAGGCGCGGATGATCCTGGGGGCAGGCGCGGACTGGCTCGGGTTTCCCCTGCGGCTGGAGCATCACGTCGAGGACCTGCCCGACAAGGAGGTTGCGGCGCTCATCGCCTCTGTCGGCATCGGCGATCGGGCCGTTCTGATCACATACCTGGAGCGCGCGGCGGACATCCTCGCGTTGGCCGGCGAGCTCGGGTGCCGCCGGGTTCAGCTCCACGGCGACATCGCGGCCGAAGAGACGCGCCGGCTGAGAGAGACCGGGGCGGGGCTCTTCCTGATCAAGTCCCTCATCGTGCGGCCGGGGGATCCCGATGAACTCCTGGGGCGCATCCGGGAGTTCGCCCCCCTGGTGGATGCCTTCATCACGGACACCTGGGACCCGCGGACAGGCGCGCGCGGGGCGACGGGCAAAACGCACGACTGGGACGCAAGCCGGCGGATCGTCGAAGAGTCGGCGAGGCCTGTCATCCTGGCCGGGGGATTGACGCCGGAAAACGTGGCCCGGGCCATCGAACGGGTCCGGCCCGCGGGCGTCGACGCCCACACGGGAGTCGAGGCGCCCGACGGGATGAAGGACCCCGCCCTCGTCGGGGCCTTTGTCGGAGAGGCGCGCAGGGCCTTCGCCCTGCTGAAAGGAAATCCGTTCGGCCGATGAGCGACGGGACAGGACAATCGGGGCGCGAATACCGGGAACTGCCCCGGGTAGGGGTGGGCGCCATCGTGATCCGCGAAGGCCGCATCCTGCTTGCAAAGCGGGCCAGTTCGCCGGGGAAGGGTTTCTGGGCCATTCCGGGCGGCCTCGTCGAGCTGGGAGAAACGGTTCGCGAGGCGGCCGAACGGGAACTCCTGGAGGAAACGGGGATCTCCGTCCGGGCAAAAGAGGCCTTTACCATTTTTGATTTCATCGACAGGGACCCCGAAGGCCGGATCAGGTACCATTACATCATCATCGATTTCATGGCCGATTACCTGGGCGGCGAGCCGCACGCCGCAGACGACGTGAGCGACGCGCGCTGGGTGTCGCCGGACGAGGCCGCGGCTCTGAACCTCTCGCCGACAACGCGCAAGCTGCTCGTACAAATGAAATTCATAGAAGACAGGGTCTAGGGTCTCGGGTTTAGGGTATAGGGTCCAAAGGAAGGAAGCTTTTTTATAAGTAAAATCTGTTTCCTTCCCGATACCCTAGTCCCGATACCCGATACCCTACTGAAGAGGAGGTGAGCCGATGAAAGTGGTCTGGAGCGGGAAGTTTATCGATTCCTACACGATGGACCCGGCGGCAGCGTCGGGACGCATGGAGGCCATTCTGGACGTCATCCGGGACCGGGTGACCTTCGTGGAGGCCCAGCCGGCCGGCGAGGAGGCCATCGCCGCCTGCCACACCGCCTATCACATCGGGCACATCCGCCAGATCGGCCTCTACGAGATCGCGGCGCTCGCAGCGGGCGGCGCCATCCAGGCCGCCGAGATCGGCATGAGGGAGCCCTGCTTCGGCCTCATCCGGCCCCCGGGCCACCATGCGTCGGCCAACAGCTGCTGGGGTTTCTGCTACTTCAACAACATGGCGATCGCCCTGGAGAAGATGAAAGCGGACGGCAAAATCAAGAAGGCCCTCGTCCTCGACATCGATCTTCACTTCGGGGACGGGACGGTGAACATCCTGGGAAGCAAGGGATACGTCACCCTCGTCAACCCCTCGTCGAACTCCCCGGTGGATTTCATCCGCCAGGTCGAGAAGGCCCTGGCCGCCGACACATACGATGTAATCGGGATCTCCGCCGGCTTCGACTACGCGCGCGAGGACTGGGGGGGCGTGCTCGGCGAGTCGGACTACACCGACATCGGCCGGATGGTCCGCGAGACGGCCCGCAAGACGGGCGCGGGTTTCTTCGGCATCCTCGAGGGCGGATACAACCACCGCGTCCTGGGCCACAACTGCATGGCGCTGCTCGACGGCATGCGGGAAGATTGACAAAAAGAAACGCATAGGAAGAGAGAATCGTCACATTTCCGACGCGAATTCCGCCTGCGCCGGGTGACTCTCTTCGAATGCGTCCGATCGCCTTTCCGGAGAAAGGACCGTGCTGCGCAAGGCTGACGGCTTTGATAGAGATGCCGAGCGTGCTCCGGATGAATCGCGGCTGCGAACCACTCGCAACCTTCGATTCCGACCACGGGTCCGTCTCAGGTCATCACCGCTTCGCCTTGCGACAGAGCTGAAGCTATTCACTTGTCGCAATCCACTTGGACAGGGTGACTGGCTTCACCTCCCTTCACGAATCTCTTATAACTAATCTATGGGTTGGAGTCAGGCTGTCAAGACGGGCACTAAAAAGATGGAAGTTGGGAAGCTGTGAAGTTGGGAAATTCGGAGAAGCCGAAGCCTGTATCCGACTGGAATCTCTTCCAATCTTGATAACTTTTCAACGGCTCATTTTCCGATACAGAAAGTTGAAAAGATCCGGTCCAACACGTCCTCGGTGATCGCCTGGCCCGTCACCTCGCCCAGGCCGCCCAGGGCCTCCCGGAGATCGAAGGCGATGAATTCCGGCGACAATCCGCCGGAGAGGCCCTGCTCGGCCGTCCGCAGGGACGCGAAGGCATGTGCCAGCGCAACCTTGTGGCGCAGGTTCGTGAGGACCGCGTCGTTGCGGCTGTCTCCGCAGGTGCGGCCGATGGCGGCGTAAACGGCGTCCCGCAGGGCCGCAACCCCTTCCCCCGTCTTTGCCGAGACCCGGAGGATCTCGCGCCCGGCGATCTCCCCGG
>JALOPC010000183.1 GCA_025454095.1 Syntrophales bacterium
CGGGACCGGCTGATTGCCGAACTCCGCGAAACGGGACTGCTGAGAGACGGGCTCGCACACTTCCGGACCAAGTCGGGCAGCGTCGCGCCTGCGCTCTGGTCGGCCGACAGGATCCGGCTGGGCAAGGACGAGTTGCTCCTCACGACCATCCACGACATCTCGCAGCAGGTCGAAGCGCGGGAGAAACTCCGGCAGAGCGAGGAGACGTACCGCCTGCTGGCGGAAAACGTCACGGACGTCATCTGGACGGCTGCGCTGGATCTGGCGTTCACGTACGTGAGCCCCTCCTCGGAGCGCGTGTTCGGCTGGAGCGCCTCCGACTGGATGACCCGCAGGCTTGAGGAGTTCCTGACGCCGGCCTCCATCGAGACGGCCCAGAGGCTGCTTCGCGAAGAGATCGGCCGGGCGGGCGCGGGCTCCCGCGTGGTCACGACGGAGCTGGAGTTCTACCGCAAGGACGGCTCCGCGGGCTGGTACGAAGTCTCATCGCAGGTGATCCGCGATGACGACGGCACCCCCCTCTCCCTGATCGGCGTGACGCGGGACATCGCCGAACGAAAGAATGCCGAGAAGCAGAACGCCCTGCTGGAGAAACAGTTGCGGCAGGCCCAGAAGATGGAAGCCGTCGGGACCCTGGCGGGCGGCATCGCCCATGACTTCAACAACATCCTCTTCGCCGTGATCGGTTACGCCGAGCTGTGCCTGGAGGAAGAGCAGGACGGCGAGCTCCGGTGGAACCTTTCGCAAATCCTGAGCGCCTGCAACCGCGCGAAGACCCTCGTGAGCCAGATCCTCGCCTTCAGCCGCCAGGTCGAGCAGGAGCAGCGGCCCCTGGATGTCGTCCCACTGGCCAAGGAGGCCGTGAAGTTCCTGCGCTCCTCCCTGCCCGTGACGATCGAGCTGACCCTCGAAACCCCTGCCGCCAACAGCGTCATCCTGGCCGACGCGACCCAGATTCACCAGGTGCTCATGAACCTCTGCACCAACGCCGCCCACGCCATGCGGGCCTCGGGCGGGAGGCTGGGAATCCGCCTCGACAATGCGGACCCCCCGGCGGGGATCGCGCCGGAGGGGGCGGACGGCGCCCCGGCGGAGGGGTTCCTGCACCTGAGCGTCAGCGACACGGGACAGGGCATCGAGCCGGACCAGCTCGACCGGATCTTCGACCCCTTCTTCACCACGAAGGCCCCCGGGGAAGGCACCGGTCTCGGGCTCTCCGTCGTCTACGGCATCGTGAAAGCCCTCGGCGGCGCCGTCGCCGTGGACAGCACGCCCGGCAGGGGCAGCACGTTCGACATCTACCTCCCCTCGGCCGGCGCCCGGGGACAGGAGCCGGAGAGGCCAGCGGAGCCGATCCCCCGCGGCTCGGAAAGCGTCCTGTTCGTCGACGACGAAAGTCATCTCGTGGAAGTCATGGGGCAGGTTCTCTCCGCCCTGGGCTACCGCGTCACCACCGTCCGCGAAAGCCGCAATGCGCTGCGCCTGTTCCGGGAAAATCCCGAGAGTTTCGATCTCGTCATCACGGACATGACCATGCCGGACATGACCGGCGCCGAACTGGCCCGCGAGATCCTCCGCTTCAGGCCCGGCACGCCCGTCATCCTCTGCACGGGGTACAGCGAACTGATCAGCGAGGAGGAGGCCCTGCGGATGGGCATCCGGCGTTTCCTGATGAAGCCGCTGTTCATGGGCGACGTGGCCCGGGAAATCCGCGCCGTACTCGACGCGGACGGCGGGGGGACCGCGTCATGAAACGCATCCTGATCGTCGACGACGATTATCTCGTGAGGGGCATGCTGGAGCGGCTCATGCGCAAGGCATGCTACGATGTGGAAACGGCGGAAGACGGCAACCGCGCCTTGAAGCTGCACCGCGACAACCCGGTCGACCTCGTGATCACGGACATCATCATGCCCGAAAAGGAAGGCCTCGAAACCATCACGGAGTTCCGGAAGTCCTCGTCCGGCTTGAAGATCATTGCGATCTCGGGCGGCGGCCGGATCGGGCCGGCCGGTTACCTGAAGATGGCGAAAATGCTCGGGGCGGACCGCACCTTCGCCAAACCCGTGGACACGGCACAGCTGCTCTCCACCGTGGAGGAATTGCTTGCCCCGCCGCCGGTCAGATCCACTTCCGTTTCCTGAAATACAGAAACATCCCGCAGAAAACCAGCAGCATGAACAGGCACATGACCCAGAAGCCGTACTCCGACTTCAAGCCCGGCATGAACTCGAAGTTCATCCCGTAGACGCCGGCAATGAAGGTGAGGGGCATGAAGATCGTGGCGATGATCGTCAGCACCTTCATGACCTCGTTGAGCCGGTTGCTCACGCTCGAGAGGTAGATGTCGAACATCCCGGAAAGGATGTCCCGGTAGGTGTCCACCGTGTCCATCACCTGGATCGTGTGCTCGTAGACGTCCCGGAAATAGATCGCCGTGGTCTTGTCGATGAGCGGCGACTCGGCCCGCTCGAGCAGGGAAATCACCTCCCGCAGCGGCCACACGGCGCGCCGCACCAGCAGAATCTCGTCCCGGATGTGCTGGACGCTCCGCAGGGTTTCTCGCTTCGGGTTTGCCACGACCTCGTCCTCGAGGCTGTCGATCTTCTCGCCCATCTTTTCCATCACGACGAAGTAGTGATCCACGACGGCGTCCAGGAGGGCGTAGGCCAGGTAATCCGTGCCCATCCTTCGGGCCTTGCCGAGGCTGCTCCGAATCCTCTCCCGCAGCGGTCTGAAGATCCCGCTGTCCGACTCCTGAAAGGACAGGACGATGTCGTCGCTGAACACGAGGCTCAACTGCTCGACGCGCAGCTCCATCGACGCCTCGTCGAACGCGATCACCTTGAGGATCACGCAGATGTACTTGCCCAGGTCGTCGATCTTCGGCCGCTGCGTTGTGTTCATGATGTCTTCCATCAGCAGCGGATGGATGGCGAACTGGCAGCCGATCTGCCCGATGAGGTCGGGCTCGTGGATCCCGACGACGTCGATCCACGTCACGCTGGGCTTACCGCCGTAAGGGGCCAGCTCGTCGAGGGACCGGATCTCCCTCTCCTCGAACGTGTCCTGCGTGTAGTCGACCACGGAGACCCGGGTCTTCTCCGAGCGCTCCCTGCCGATGTGAACGAGGCTGCCGGGGGGCAGACCTGTTTTCCTGGACCGTTTGATGGTGCTCTTCGCCATCGATTCCCCCGTCGCAAAAGATTTGCGGCCCCCCGTGCATTGCGCGCGGGGACCGATCCCCCGGCCCCCGCAACCCGATCCGGCTCGCCAGAGGGCCGTCCGTGGCCATAAATAGAACCCTTGCGAGACAAGTGTCAAGTGAAATCGGCAGCTTACGGGCCTACCCCGCAGGCGGACCCGCCGATCATGGTATGGTTATTGCTTCATCAACGGTGAGGGAAATTGGCTTGAATGACCTGACCATCGGCATGGCGAACCCTGACACCGGATCTCACGCGGATAACGGACTTATTCTTCTCACGCTCTTTCCGGCCTCGACCGACAGCGGAACTGGAACCTCACCTGCGCCCTGCTCACATCCCGATCGCCGGTGGTCAGGTCATCGATTAAGCAAGGCCCGGACCGGCGGACGCCGCGGCCGGCGCTCACGGTTGGCGGCATGAGCAGCACGATGGAAAGCCTGGTCGCAGAGATGAAACGGGAGGTCCCCGGACCCGACCTTGCGCTGCTGTGCGATATTCACGAGACGGTCATCGAGAAGCTCAACCTCGGGTTCGATCCCTCGGTCCTCATCGTCCTGGACAACGAGGACGCCCACCAGCACGAAATCGAACAGCTCAAGTTCAAGATCAAGGAACAGATCCTCTCGCGCATGATGGGCCGGGCGAACTCCGTGGTTCTCTTCGGCAAGGTCAAGCCGGGCGACGCAGGCAGCTTTGCGAAGATCGTCCTGCGGATGGGAATGAAACCCTCCAAGATCTACATCCTCGCGATGGCCCTCTTCCTGCTCGATCCCGCCCTGGAGACCCTGGCGGGCCGGAGCTTCTCACGGGCCATTCTCGGACGGATCCTGGCGGAGGAGTTGGGGTTCAAGAGCACAGCCGTGGAGCGGGTGGAGATGGGCTCGCTTCTTCTCGAGATCGGCCGCATCCCCGCCACCCTGTACGAGATCCGGTCGGCAACCTCCCTGGACGAGCGCTTCGTCTCCGCCTGGCACCCGCTGCTGGGCCTCGCCATCCTCAGGAAGTACGACCTGCCCGGCTACCTGGAGGAAACCCTCCTGCACAGCCACTTCTCTTTTCTGCATCGATCGCTGTCGCCCCTGGCGGTGATCGACCTGGCCGACCTCGTGGTCCGGCAAAGCTTCTCGCAGTTCGGAAAGCTGGTCGTCGAATCCCCCCTGCCCGACGACCCTGCCCGACGAGACGATCGAATCGACCTTCGGATCCAGCATGCAGGATCAGTTCAGCGCGATCGGCTACCGGAAGTTCGTCGAAGTGCGCCAGCCGCCGCAAAAAGAGGGAAGGTAAGAAGATCGGAAGTTAGGAAGTTCGGACAAGCCGACAACAACGCACAACCTTTCTCCTACTCTCCTAACATCATAACTTCCTAACTTCGTAACTTCGCAATCGCTCAGCTCCAACCAGCCGAGATCTTTTCACTGATCGCTAGCGGCAGATGTCCCGATAGAAGGAAGGCCGCCGGTCTCCGAAGAGATTGTTGTGGACATTGAGCTGCTTGTCGAGGGCCTTTGCGGGATCGATGTCGAAAACGCCCGCGCACTCCTCGTCTTCTCCGGCGCGGGAGAGTATGTTACCGGCCGTGTCG
>JALOPC010000184.1 GCA_025454095.1 Syntrophales bacterium
TCCTATCTGGCGGAATTTCTGCTCTGCAAGGGATACGAGGTGCACGGGCTGATCCGCCGCTCCAGCACCTTCAACACCGACCGCATCGACCATCTCTTCAAGGATGTGCACGATCCGGCGGCCCACCTCTTCCTGTATTACGGCGATCTGTCCGTGTCGGGCCAGCTGACGGACCTGCTCCACGACATCAAGCCCGACGAGATCTACCATCTCGGGGCCCAGAGCCACGTGCGGGTCAGCTTCGACATGCCCGAGTACACGGGGGACGTGACGGGGCTCGGTACCCTGCGCCTGCTCGAGGCCATCCGCAAGACGGGCATCCGGGCCCGTTTCTACCAGGCCTCGTCGAGCGAAATGTTCGGGGCCGCGCCTCCCCCGCAAAGCGAAAAGACGCTGTTCCACCCGCGCAGCCCGTACGCCGCCGCCAAGGTCTACGCCTACTACATCGTGAAGAACTACCGGGAAGCCTACAACCTCTTCGGCTGCAACGGCATCCTCTTCAACCACGAATCCCCCCGCAGGGGGGAGACCTTCGTGACGCGGAAGATCACCCGCGCGGCCACGCGCATCAAGGTCGGGCTCCAGGACAAGGTCTTCCTGGGGAATCTGCAGGCCAAGCGCGACTGGGGCTTTGCGGGGGACTACGTGGAGGCCATGTGGCTCATGCTCCAGCAGGACGAGCCGGACGACTTCGTCGTGGCCACGGGGGAGACCCACTCGGTGCAGGAATTCACGGAGAGGGTGTTTCAGAAGCTCGGCCTCGACTGGCAGGACCATGTCCGGATCGACTCCCGCTACTACCGGCCGACGGAGGTGGACGTCCTGCTGGGCGACGCCACGAAGGCAAGGACAAAACTGGGCTGGTCGCCGAAGGTCGGCTTCGAGCAGCTCATCGACATGATGGTGGCGACCGACCTCGAGCTGGCGCAGAAGGAAAAGACCCTTCAGGACGCGGGGTTTTCCTGCGAACCCAAACGGATCCTGTCCTGAGCCGTCGGGAGCGATCGTGGACAAAGACAAACGAATTTACGTGGCCGGCCACAGCGGTCTTCTCGGAACGGCCCTCGTGAGAATGCTTCGGGAGCGGGGGTACACGAGCCTGCTGACGCGAACGAGCGCGGAGCTCGACTTGCGCCGCCAGGCCGACGTGGAGGCCTTCTTCGAACGCGAACGGCCGCAGGTCGTGTTCCTGGCGGCCGCCCGCGTGGGGGGGATCTGGGCGAACATGCACAACCCCGCCCTCTTCTTCTACGACAACCTGATGATCCAGACGAACGTGATCCACGCGGCCTGGCGATTCGGCGCGGAGCGCCTGCTGTTCGTGTCGAGCTCCTGCTCCTACCCGAGACTGTGCCCGCAGCCCATGCGGGAGGAATACATCCTGACGGGACCGCCCGAGCCGACCAACGAGGCTTACGCCATCGCCAAGATCAGCGGCATGAAGATGATCGAGGCCTATCACCGCCAGTACGGCGTCCGGTTCTTTTCCGTGATCTTCCCCAACCTCTTCGGGCCGGGCGACAACTTCGACCCCCGCGATTCCCACGTCATCGCCGCCCTCGTGCGCCGATTCCGCGAAGCGGCCGAGGGCGATCTCCCCGACGTGGAGATCTGGGGCACCGGCCGGGCGCGACGCGAGTTTCTCTACGTCGATGACGCGGCGGACGCCTGCCTGTTCTTCGCCGAGCGGCTCTCGGGAGGGGAAGCCGTCAACGCCGGCGCCGGGACGGACCTCTCCATCGACGAGCTCGCACGGCGGATCGCGGCGATCTCGGGATACGGGGGTCGCCTGGTCTTCGACCCGTCGAAACCGGACGGCATGCCGCAGAAGCTGCTGGACATCAGCGCCATGGCGCAGTTCGGGTGGAAGCCCCGGGTGGGACTCGACGAAGGGCTGCGGAGAACCTGCGAGTGGTACGCGCGGAACAGGGCCTCCGCCGGGGAGACCGCATGACGATCAAGGTCAGGATCGGCGACATCCGCATCGGCCGGGAAGAAACGGCTTCCGTCCTGGAATCCCTCGCCGAGGGGCAGCTTTCGGAAGGCCGGAAAACCAAGGAGTTCGAGAAGCTCTGGGCCCGTTATATCGGGACGAAACACTGTGTGGCCCTCAACTCGGGCTCCTCGGCCCTTCTGGCGGGGCTGCACGCCCTGATCCACGACGTTCGCAGGCCGAAGGTCCGCCCGGGCTGCCGGGTCATCACCTCCCCCGTCACCTACGTGGCGACGAGCAATGCCGTCGTTCTGGCAGGGATGGAGCCCGTCTACGTCGACATCGATTCCCGCACGTTCACCCTGGACATCAACCAGGTCGAGGACGTTCTCCGCAGGGACCGAAAAGGACACGCCCTGCTGCTGCCCGTGCACCTCATGGGTTACGTCAACGACATGGACGCCCTCAACGACCTGGCGCGCCGGTACGACCTGGCGGTCTTCGAGGACGCCGCCCAGGCCCACGGGTCCCTTTACAAGGGCCGCCGGGCCGGTTCCCTGTCGGATCTCGCCGAATACTCCTTTTACATCGCCCACAACATCCAGGTCGGCGAAATGGGCGCCGTCGTCACCGACGACGAGGCGCTCTGCCGCCTGATCCGGCGGATCAAGGCAAACGGGCGCCTGTGCGACTGCAGGGTTTGCAGGCGCTCCGCGGGCAAATGCCCGCATCGCGGGGCGGCGTTCGACCCGCGATTCACCCACGACCTCATCGGCTTCAACTTCAAGACGGCGGAGCTCCATGCGGCGATCGCCATCCCCCAGGTCGGACGGGCCGACGCCATCATCCGGGCGAGGCAGCACAACGTGCGCGCCCTCAATGCAAAGCTCGAACCGTACGCGGAGATCTTCCAGCTGCCAGTCTATTCCGAAGAGGTCAGCTATCTCGCCTACCCCCTGGTCATCCGCGACCCCCGATGGTCCCGGGAAAAGATCATGACCGCCCTGGAACGGGCCGGCGTCGAGACGAGACCCCTGTTCGGCTGCATCCCCACGCAGCAGCCGGCGTACCGGTCCCTGCAGCAACGATACGAAGGAAGGCTTCCCAGGGCCGACTTCGCGGGCAAAAACGGCTTCTACATCGGCTGCCACCAGTACCTGGGTCGAGCCGATCTCGATTGCGTGGAGGAGGCCTTCCGGAACCTGGTTCGGAAGGGCCCCTGACAGGCACGCAACAAGCTTGATTCATTCACTGTTTTTCTGTTCCGGCGGCCCGGTTTCTGAAGCCTATTTTTATTGACTTCGCGTCGTCAGTATGGTATAGCGCCCGAGGTTTCCATGAGAGAGGGAGATAAGGAATCGAAGAAGTCCATGATGCAGGCGGCGTATGCCAGCACCTTCGGCATCGCGCTGGTCCTGGGCATCTTCGGGGGAATCCTGATCGGGGCCTGGCTGGACAGGCTGCTCGGAACGGGAAACAAGTTCGCCATCCTCTTCCTTCTCGTCGGTGTGTTTGCTGGATTCCGAAGTCTCTACGTGTGGATCAAGAACACGTTTGAGGACAGCTACGAAGAACCGATCATCAGGCGGCTGAAGGATGAACCCCACCGGAAAAGACCTCCTGCAAAGAAAAATTGAGTTCCGGAATATCGTCATTCTCGGTCTCATGCTTCTCGTGAGCCTTCTCCTCATGCCCTGGCGCTTCACGCTGGGCATCCTTCTCGGCGGCATCGTCAGCATCGTCAACCTGTACTGGCTCGGCCGGGATCTGCGCGTGATCTTCTCCAACCTCTCCGGAAAAGCGAAGTCGGCGATGATGATCCGGTACTACATCCGCATGGCCGTCACGGCCGTGGTCCTCTTCTTCGTCATCACCGAGCTGCCGGTGGACATCATCGGACTGCTCGTGGGCCTGTCGCTTGTCGTCATCAACATCGTCTTCACGGCGATTCTCGAGTTTCAAAAAAAAATTCTTCCGGAGGAGGCTAGCTGACAGAGTATGCATCCCCTACTGCTCCTACACAACAAATACATCCCCGATATCGTCACCTACACGATCCTGGTCATGGGTGTTCTGACCCTGCTGGGCTGGCTGGCCACGCGGCGCATGGACATCTACCCGAACAAGGTCCAGAACGTGATGGAGGTCATCGTCAACGCCTTTCACAACCTCCTGGTCGACACGATGGGCGAACACGGCAAGAAGTTCTTCCCCCTCATCGCGACCATCGGGTTCTTCATCCTGTTCTCGAACCTCATCGGACTCATTCCCGGGTTCGAGTCGCCCACGGCGAGCCTGAACACGACGGTGGCCATGGCCCTCGTGGTCTTTTTCCTGACCCACATCGTGGGGGTCCAGATCCAGGGCATGAAGTACTTCAAGCAGTTCCTCGGGCCCGTCTGGTGGCTCACCCCGCTCATGATG
>JALOPC010000012.1 GCA_025454095.1 Syntrophales bacterium
CCTCACCGACGAAGAACGCACGATGACGCTGATCTTTCAGCCCTTCCTGAGCACCTTCGAGGTGAAGGATTCCTACGTGGACGTGTGGCAGAAGTCCAAATAAGGTTCGAGGAACGAGGTTCGGGGAACGAGGAACATGAAAATTCAACGCCCTGCAATGGCACCTTTTTTCTCCGCCGATACCCGATACCCGATACCCGATACCCGCGAGAAGGGTTTCACCCTTCTCGAAGTGATGATCGCCATGGCCATCCTGGCCACGGTGCTCGTGACGGTGTTCCACTCCCAGTCGCAGAGCATTGCCATGGCCAACGAGTCCAGGGCGCTGACGACACTCGCACTGCTGGCGCAGAGCCGCATGGCGGAAATCGAGGGACGGCAGGACCTCTCGACCGGGCAGACGACCGGCAACTTCGGCGACGACTTCCCCGATTACACCTGGACGGCGAACATCTCCCAGCCCCAGGGCCCGGGGTCGACGTACCTGCGGAAAATCGAGATTACCGTGGTTCACAACTACTACCCGAAGCGGCCCTGCAAGCTCATCCTGTACAGGCCGGCGAATTTGAACACGGGACGGTAGGAAGATCGGAAGTGAAGAAGAGCGGCAAATGAGAGAGGACAGGCGGCAGACGAATAGGAAATGGGGCTGCAAGGCTTCAAATCCCCCGGTGTCCCCCTTTATGAAAGGGGGAAAAGAAGGGGGATTTCGTCCTCGCCGCGATACCCGATACCCGATACCCGATACCCTCGAGCGCGGCTTCACCCTCGTCGAGATCCTCGTGGCCATCGCCATCCTCGCCGTCGTGCTCTCGACGATCTACGTCTCCTACATCTCCACGATGCGCGTCGTGAAAAGCCTCGAGTACGGCGACGAGATCTACTACATGGCCCGCATCACCCTGGAGCGGATGGTCCTGGACCTGCAGTCGGCCTGCAAGGAGAAGGATGCCTACGAGTTCTCGACGCTCAAGGACTCCACGGGCAAGCTGCCGCTCAAGGGCGTTTCCTTCCTGTCGAGGGCCCACCTGGATTTCAGCGGCCCCGGCGACACGATGGCCGTGGCGCAGATCAGCTACGAACTCGAGGGAGACCCCGAGTCGGGCGGGTTTTCCATCGTCCGCCGGGACGTCCTGAGGCAGGGCCAGGGCCGGCAGGGCGGCGAGGGCCACCTGCTGTGCAGGCGGCTGCAGTTCGTCAACCTCCGGTTCTACGACGCGAACGGCCGCGAGTACACCCTGTGGGACAGCCGGAGCGGCTCGGAAGCCCAGCGCAACAACATCCCGGCGGCCGTCTTCATCGAACTCAACTTCATCAACCCCGACGACGAGGCCCGGCCGTACAAGTTCATGACCCGATTCATTCTGCCGGGTTCCGTCAAGATGTGATATGATGCATAACCCGATTCGAAACGACAAGGGGATCGCCCTCATCCTCGTGCTGCTCACGGTGAGCGTCATCGTGGTGCTCACCCTGCAGCTCAACGTCTCCTCGCGGGCGCAGGTGCACGAAGCCGCCAACTTGAGCGACGGGATCCGGGTCCTCTACATCGCCAAGTCCGGGGTCTTCGCCGGCATGGGGCTGCTGTCCGAGGACCGGGGCGACGCCGACACGCTCAACGAGGCCTGGGCCCGCACGGAGGGCCTCCGGGAGCAATCCAGGGACTACTTCGACGGGGGCCACCTCGAACTCATCATCGAGGACGAGTCCGGCAAGATCAACATCAACAAGCTCGTCCAGGGGAACGCGTTCAACCCGGGAGTCAAGGGGGCCCTTTCCCGCCTTCTTTCCCAGCCCGAGTTCAAGCTGCAGGGCCAGGAGGTGGAGGACATCCTGAACGCGATCAAGGATTGGATCGACCCGGACTCGGTCGTGACGGCAAATGGTGCAGAAAATGCATATTATCAAGGCCTTGGGAAATCAACCACCGTGCGGAACGGCCCGATGGAGTCCATCGACGAGCTGCTGCTCGTCCGGGGAATTTCGCCGGAGCTCTACCGGGGGACCCCGGAGAGGCCCGGCCTGTCCCGTTTTCTGACCGTCTACGGGGAGGGGAGCGTCAACGTCAACACCGCCCCGAAAGAGGTGCTGCGGGCCCTTGCGCCGTCCATCACCGAGGACGCGGCCAACCGGATGGACGACTACCGGAAAAACCCCGCGAACAGCCTCACGGACCCCTCGTGGTACCGGAGGGTCGCAGGATTGAACAACACGGCCATCGACGCCGTGACCCTCGTCACCCGGAGCGAGCACTTCCAGCTCGCCTCGACGGGTCACCTCGGGACGATGAAGCGCACCATCCGGGGCATCGTGAAACGGGACAGCGACAGGAAACTCTCCATTGTCGCCTGGAGAATCGGCTGATGGCGAAGTACATCCTCGGGCTCGATATCGGCAAGAGCTGCCTGAAGGCGGTCCTCCTCGAGGCGGGCCTGAGGGGAGGCATGCGCATTGCCGCCTGGGAAAAGGTCGAGATCGCCGGGACGGCCGGCCTGCGCGATGCCCTGCGCCGCCTCCAGGAGATCCCGATCCTCGCCGTGCAGTCCTGCCACACGGCGATTGCCGCGAAACACTTCTCCTTCCGCAACGTGAAGCTCCCCTTCAAGGACCGGAAGAAGATCTGCCAGACCCTGCCCTTCGAGCTGGAAGGCCAGATCCCGCACCCCGTGGAGAGCGTGCTCATCGATTTCACCGTTCTCGCTCAGGCACAGGGCTCCGACCTCTTCACCGCGGTGATCCCCAAGGCCGAGGCGGAGGAGCGCGTCGCGCTGCTGTCCGATTACGGCTTTGACGCGGAGACGGTCGACGTCGACACGGTCGCCGTTGCGGCGCGGCTGATGACGGCGGCACAGGCGGACTCCCTGAACCTCCTGCTTGACGTCGGGGCGTCGGAGACAACGGGGGTCTTTTTCCGGGAAGGCAAGATCCTGCAGGTCCGTTCCTTCCCCTTCGGCGGCGATCACATCACCCACGCCCTGTCCGGCGCCCTGGGAATCTCCTTCAGCGACGCCGAAGCCCGCAAGAGGCGGGGGGAGACGGCCGTGGCCGAGGGGGAGATCACCGAGGCATGCCAAAAGTTCTTCGCCTCGCTGAAGAACACGATCGGTTCGATGCGCATCGCCGGCCTCGTCAGCGAGCAGCCGGACACGGTCTGGCTGACCGGCGGGGGCTCTCTCTACCGCAAGCTCGCCGAAGACCTCTCGCGGACCCTCGCGGCCCCCGTGGAGCGGGTCAACGTGACCCAGCTGGCCGGCATCAAGCCCGTGGGCGGCGATGACGCGGGCTGGGATTCCATGATCATGAACGGCGCCCTCGCGCTGGCGCTTCGCCCCGTTTCGAAGGGGCCGGGCTTCAACTTCCGGCAGGGAAACGGCCGGCGCAGGCCCGTGTCCTTCAAGCTCGATCTCGGCATCGACCTCAAGTGGGCGGGTGCGGCCGCCGCCCTCGTCCTCCTGCTGGCCGGCGCCGATGTCACCCTGTCGTACTACGCGGACAAGACCCGCCTCGATCAGCTCAAGACCGAGACGGCGGCCCTGCTGCAGAAGAACTTCCCCGACGTGACGCGCGTCGTCGACCCGGCCCAGCAGTTCCGCTCCAAGATCGCCGAGGGGAAACGCCTCGCCGCCGCCACAAACGGCGCGTCGTCCGGCGATGCCGTCCTCGTCGTCATGAAAGATCTCTCGGAGCAAGTCCCCGAGTCCGCGGAGTTCCTCCTCACGACCCTGGTCCTCGACGGCGACCGGATCGACATCCGGGGGGAAGCCGCGACGGCGGATGCCGCCGAGGCCGTCAAGAAGGCCCTGGAGGCCACGGGGCGCTACGCGAGCGTTGCGGTCAGTTCCTCCGGCGGACAGGCCGGGCGGGTGGAGTTCGAGCTGAAAACCACGATGGCGAAAAAACCATGAGGAAGACCTGGAATAAACTGGGCCAGCGCGAGCGGCTTGCCATCCTGGGCGGGGCGGGGATCGTCCTGGCGATCCTCCTCGTCCAGTTCGCGATTCTTCCCTTCTGGGAGGAAAAGGCACGCGTGGCCAAGGCGCTCGATGCCCAGGAGAAGGTCCTCGAGGAGATGAACGCCCAGCTTGCCGAGTACCGGCTCATCAAGCGCGACATGGACGTCATCCAGCAGGCCATGGCGTCGAGGCCGCCCGATTTCACCCTGTACGGCTTCGTGGAGCGCAAGGCGCGGGAGTCCGGCGTGCGGCAGAACATCAGGGCGATCAACCCCTCCCGGGGGGTCAGCGCCGGGGCCTACGAGGAATCGATGGCCGACGTCAGCCTCGAGAAGATCACGCTGAGGCAGCTCGTGCAGTTCCTCTACAGGGCGGACTCGCCGCGCGATGCCGTGAGAATCCGGAAGCTCACCGTCCGCAAGAGCATGGAGAGTCCCGAGTACCTCACGGCGACGGTCCAGCTTGCCACCTACCAGGCGGCAACAGCCCCCCGGCCGGGCCCCGCACCGGCGCGCAAGGGGGCGTGAAAGGGGTTGCCGATGACGGACGCCTTCCGGAAATACGGCGGGTACGCGGCGTTTGCCGCGGCGGCGCTTCTTCTGCTCGCCTGGGTGAAGATGCCCTCCGATGCGCTGCGCTCGCTGGTGCTCTCGGCCCTGTCCCAGAACAAGGCGGGGATGCAGGTACACCTCGAAACGGCCGAATGGGCGTTCCCCGTCGGGCTCGCGCTCACGGGGCTTGCCGTCGTGCCGAGGGACGGCCGGGGCCCCGGGGTCCGGGCCGACACGGTCACGGCCCGCCTGGCGCTGCTTTCGCTCATGACGGGACGTCTGGCCTTTCGCGTCCAGGCCGCCGCCATGGGCGGCCGGATCGACGGGGACATCGCCTTCCGGAACCGGTTCTCGGCGGGCGGGCCCGTGCAGGCGGACCTCGCCTTCGGCGGGATCAACGCCGCCGAATGCCCCGGGCTCGCCGAGCTGCTGGGACGCTCGGTCCGCGGCCGGGTTGACGGCCGCCTGCGCTTCGAGGGGCTTCCGGAACGCTGGCCCGAAGGGTCGGGCCGGATGGAGCTTGCACTGGCCAACGGGCTCATCTCGTTCAAGGCGCCCCTGTTCGGCCTGCAGGAGATGATCTTCACGAAGATGGAAGGGAACATGGACCTGGCGAGCGGCCAGCTCAAGGTGAACCGGCTTCACGTCACGGGCGATACACTCCGCGGGGAGTTCCAGGGCACCATCCGCCTGGCCGCCGATCTTGCGAAAAGCCAGATCGCCCTGCGGGGCGATGTGGATCTCCCGGCAGCCGGCCCGGAGCGATTCGCCGTCGAAGTCGGCGGCACGGTGACGAGCCCGGTGGTGACCCCACTGTGACGTACAGGGAACGAGAATGCTGAGCTTCATGAAAAACAGGCGGCACACGATCCTGATCCTCGCGGGGATCGCCGTCGTCCTGTACCTGGTCGTCGACATCGCGTACCTCGTGCTCGAGATCAACACGCCGCCCCCCGAGACCCCTCAACAGGCCACGGCAGGCCCGCAGGCGGCGGACATGACGAAAGACCCCGTCGAGGCCTACGCCGTGATCGTCGAACGCAACCTCTTCCGGACGACGGACCGGCCCCTCGTCGTGGACCAGATGGACCCCAACTTCCTCGAGGCCACCACCCTGCAGATCGATCTCTACGGCACGATCGCCGGGGAGGAAGGCAGGGGCTATGCGGTCATCGAAGAGAGGGACAAGAAGAAACAGCGCCTCTACAAGGTGGGCGACAGGGTCGCCGGGGCCGTGATCGTGAAGATCCTGCGAAACGCCGTGGTCCTGCGCGTGGGGGAAAAGGACCAGGTCCTGAAGAAAAAGGAGATCGTCGCCCGCGGAGCCAATCGCCTGCCCGCGGCCGCGATGCCGGCTCAGGCCCCGGCCCCGGAAGCCGCGCCGAGACCGCAGGCCCGCCCCCCGCAGGCGCCTCCCGGCTCGCCCGCCGATCTGGCGAGCCTCCTGACACAGGCCCGCGTGACCCCGCACATCACGGCCGGCTCGTCGGGCAAGCCCGACGGGGTCGTGATCAACGAGATCCAGGCCGGCAGTCTCTTCGAGAACGTGGGGCTCGTAAACGGCGACATCATCCAGGAAGTCAACGGCAGGGCCGTCACCGGCGTGGCGGACCTGGTGTCCATGTACCGGGATCTCAAGCCCGGGGCGAACCTCTCCGTCAAGGTCAGCCGGACGGGCAGACAGGTCGTCCTGAACCACACGGTGCAGTAGACGGGTATCGGGTATAGGGGCTTGGGTATAGGGGCTGAAGGGATAGAGATTGTTTTATAAAAGAATCTTTTTCCTTCCCGAGACCCGAGTTCCTAAAATTGGCGGTGGCATTTTGGCGGCGGTTGTAATACTAATTACAGAGGAATTACACGGGGTATGTACAGCTCCCATTTCAAGCTGAGGGAAAATCCCTTCAGTCTCACTCCCGACCCGAAGTATCTCTTCCTGAGCCGCCAGCACCGGGAGGCCCTCAACCATTTGATCTACGGGATCAAGGAGAAGAAGGGATTCATCGTCATCACGGGCGGGATCGGAACGGGCAAGACGACCCTGTCCCGGGCGCTTCTCTCCAGGATGGACGCCTCCGTGGAGACGGCGCTGATCTTCAACTCGTACCTCTCGGACATGGAGCTCCTCGAAGTGATCAACCAGGAGTTCCGGATCGCGCTGGCGGGGGTCGAGCGGACCAAGAGGCGCTACATCGACGCCCTCAACGGGTTCCTGACGGAGACCTACAGGACCGGGAAGAACGCCGTCGTGCTCATCGACGAGGCCCAGAACCTCTCCCGGAATGTCCTGGAACAGATCCGGATGCTCTCCAACCTGGAGACGGAAACGGAAAAGCTGCTGCAGATCATCCTCGTCGGGCAGCCGGAATTGAGGGACATGCTCGAACAGCCTTCGCTGAGGCAGCTCAACGAACGGATCTCGGTGCGGTACCATCTGGACGAGCTCTCGAAGGCTGACGTCCCCGATTATGTCGGGCACCGCCTGGCCGTCGCGGGGGGCACGGGCCACCTGAAATTCGCCGACGACGCCTACGGGAAGATCTGCGACTACAGCAAGGGCAACCCGCGGAGGATCAACATCCTCTGCGACAGGGCCCTGCTGATCGCCTATGCCGGCAACCGGCTCGAGATCGACCGCACGGTCGTCAAGCGGGCCATCCAGGATCTGAAGTCGACGGACGCGAAAAAGGGAACTTTTTTTGCAAGACGCAGAAAGGGGCTCTTTGCCTAGCAGCCATGAGCTACATCACCACCGCACTGAAACGGGCCCAGCGGGCCAATGACGAGCGCTACCTGCCCTACCGGGAGATCATCCTGGCCCGGCCGCGCGGCAGGGTCCGGGGCAAGAAGCGCCTCATCCTGGGCATCTGCCTGGCCTCGCTCGTGCTGCTCGCCTCGACGGCGTTCTCGCTCATCGTCTACTTCGGGCAGGGAGACGCCGGACGCGAAGGCGGGGTCCTGATTGCCGCCTCCGCGGCCCACCGCGCCAGGGTCGACCTGGCCGGCCGCCAGCCGCAACGCCTGTCGCCGGGCGACCCGGCTCAGGACACGGAGATCCTCTTCCAGGCGGGACTGAGGCGGCAGCAGGCCGAGAACCTCGAGGAGGCCGAGGCGCTGTACCGCAGGGCGATCGATGCGGACCCGAAAAATCTCAGCGCCCTGAACAACCTCGGGGTGATCTGCATGTCCCAGAAACGGGACCGGGAGGCCATCGACATCTTCACGCGGCTCATCGACGTGAAGGGCGACTGGGCCGACCCGTACTACAATCTCGCCTGTCTGTACAGCCGGCAGGGGGATGTCCCGAAGAGCCTGTGGAACCTCAAGGTCGCCCTGTGGATGAACAAGGAACTCAAGGGATGGGCCCATAACGACCCGGACCTCGAGCCGCTCCGGTCCCGACCGGAATACCAGAAAATCGTCAACTAGAGGGTGAATGCGCATGCCGACCCCTTCCGGAAAACAGATTCTGCTCACGACGGCCGTTGCCGGGTTCCTGATGCTCTTCGCCTTCCCGGGGAGCGCCGCGGCGGCCCGCCTGGCCGGCAACGCCCAGCCCGTCTCGACCACGTCGACGGAGCCGGTGAAGGACGGCGTTGTCGTACAAAAAGTCGCCGACACGGAAGACACGCCCGCCCCGGCCCCCAAAAAGCAGGCCCCGGCAAAGAAAAAGGCGGTCAAGAAGGCGCCCCCGAAAAAGGCGGCGGCCGCCCCGGCCTGGAAGACCGTCTCCAACGACGTCGGCGAAAACGGCGCCGTGAAGACCGCACCGGGAAAGCCGGGCCCTGCGAACGGGAAACTCGGGAATTACGTCACCATCGATTTCGACAACGTCGACATCCTCGCCTTCATCAAGTTCATCAGCGAGCTGACGGGAAAGAACTTCGTCGTCGACGAGTCGGTCAAGGGAAAGGTCAGCGTGTTCTCGCCGAGGAAGATTTCCGCCGACGAGGCGTATAAGGTCTTCGAGTCCGTGCTCGACATCCACGGGCTGACCACGGTCCCCTCGGGGGACGTCACCAAGGTCGTCCCCAGCCAGCAGGCGCGGGAAAAGAGCGTGGCGACCCGTCTTCGCGAGGAGGGGATCGGCCCCAACGACCGCGTGGTCACCCAGATCGTCCCCCTGAAACACGCCGGCCCCGACGACATGAAAAAGGTCCTGGACCCGCTGGTGTCGAAGGCAAGCGTCATCCTGTCCTACCCGCCCACGCAGACGCTCGTCATCACCGACGTGCAGTCCAACATCAAGCGGCTCCTGAAGATCATCTCGGCCCTGGACGTCGTGGGCGTGGGCGAGCAGATCCACATCATCCCGCTCAAGCACGCCGTGGCCTCCGACACGGCCGCATCGCTCGGCTCGATCTTCCAGCTCGACCAGGCGGCCCGGCGGCCCCAGCAGGCCACGGTGACGATGCGGATCATCGCCGACGACCGCACCAACAGCCTCATCGTGCTCGCCTCGGAGGTCTTCGCGGCGCGGGTGCGCGAGTTCGTGAACATCCTGGACCGCGACATCCCCCAGGGCGAGTCGAAGATGCACGTCTACCGCCTGCAGTACGCCAACTCGGAGGACCTGGCCAAGGTCCTCATGAACCTGCCGTCGAAGACCGCGGCGGCCGCCCCGACAGCGCCGGGTCAGCCCGCGCCCGCGGCCGTGCCCGGCCTGCGCAGCAAGGTCTCCCAACTCTCGAGCGACGTGCAGATCGTCTCCGACAAGGCCACCAACACGCTCATCATCACGGCCAACAAGGAGGACTGGCGCATCCTCGAGGAAGTCATCCGGAAGGTGGACGTCCAGCGGTCCATGGTCTACATCGAGGCCCTGATCATGGAAGTGGACGTGAACAAGAACTTCCAGCTCGGCGTCGAGTGGAGGGCCGTCAAGGACCTCGGCAAGATCAGCGGGTTCGACACCGGGCAGGCCGCCGCGTTCGGCGGCTCCGGGGGCGGGGGAACCGGCGGCGCCTACAACCTCTTCCCGGGCACGTCGACGCAGCCGACCTTCCCCGGCGGCTTCTCGCTGGGCGTGCTGGGGGCGGGGATCTCGATCGGCGGGGTCATCTTCCCGAACATCGGCGCCGTCATCAACGCCGTGCAGCAGGACGCGGCCGTGCACATCCTCTCGAACCCCCAGCTGCTCACGAGCGACAACGAGGAGGCCACGATCAGCGTCGGCAAGAACATCCCCTACATCACGCGGGCGGAGCGCTCGACGACCAACGTGGACTACACGACCTACGAGTACCGCGACGTGGGCGTCATCATGACGATCACCCCCTCGATCAACACGGAGCGCTTCGTGCGCCTGAAGCTCAACCAGGAGGTCTCCACGATCGTCCAGGAGGAATCCACGCAGGGTCTCCCCACGACGCTGAAGCGCACGGCCAAGACGACCATCATGATCAAGGACAAACAGACCATCGTCATCGGCGGTCTCATGGGCGACAGCTCCACGTCGAGCAACTACCAGGTCCCGCTGCTGGGCGACATCCCGCTGCTGGGGTGGCTCTTCAAGACGAAGGGCCAGCGGCGCGAGAAGACGAACCTCTACATCTTCATCACGCCCCACATCATCGAAACCGTGGCCGAGGCCAAGGCGATCGAGGCGATCAAGCGCAGCCAGATCGAGTCCTTCGAGGGCGGGGTGATCAAGGGCTACGGCCCCCAGGCCCCGAGCCCGGCAAGCAGGAAGACCCCGTAAGCGGGTTCGACGGACAACGAATGGATACCAACGAAGACAAGCGCAATCCCCGGCCCGCCGAGATCCCGGGCCTGATCCACACGGACGGCACACCCATCGTCGATCTGCTCGACGAGGCCTTCGCCCCCGTGCCCGAGGGCCCGCAGGCCCGGCGGCGGACGATCGGGGAGATCTACACCCACAAGAAGGCTTCCGACGAGGCCGGCCAGCTTCGCAGCCTCAGCCTCCAGTTCGGCGTCCCCCTGATGCCGGAGCTCCCGACGGACCACATGAGCGTGGAGTTCACCCGGAAGGTCCCCATCCAGTACCTCAAGCGGCAGAAGCTCGTGCCTGTCGAGACGCCCGACGCCTTCCTCATCGCGGTGAACGACCCGGCCAACTTCCAGGCCGTCGACGATTTGATGCGGCTGCTGGGGCGCAGCGACGCCGAGGTGGTGCTGGCCCCGGAGGGGGCGATCCTGTCGGCCATCAGCGCGGCCTACGACCTGGGCCGCGACTCGGCCCAGGAGTTCATCCAGATCATGAACGGGGACTCGGCCGACAGCATCATCTCCGAGATCGAGGAGACGGCCGACCTGCTCGACGACACGAGCGACGCCCCGATCATCAAGCTCGTCAACCTGGTCCTCGCGCAGGCCATCAAGGACCGCGCGAGCGACATCCACATCGAGCCCTACGCGAGCTCGCTGAAGATCCGCTACCGGATCGACGGCATGCTCTACAACCTGCTGAACCTGCCGCGGCGGATCCAGTCGCCGCTGGTCTCGCGCATCAAGATCATGGCCAAGCTCAACATCGCCGAGAAGCGCCTTCCCCAGGACGGCCGCATCGAGGTGAAGATCGGCGACAAGAACGTCGACATCCGCGTCTCCGTCATCCCCACGGCCTTCGGCGAGCGGGTGGTCCTGAGGCTGCTCGACAAATCCCAGTCGATCCTCACGCTGGCCGACCTGGGCCTGGACGACGCGAAGATCCGGCAGTTCGACCGGCTGATCAAGTCGCCCTACGGGATCGTCCTCGTCACGGGACCCACCGGCAGCGGCAAGACGACGAGCCTCTACGCGGCTCTCTCGAAGATCAACAGCCCCGAGATCAACATCATCACCATCGAGGACCCCATCGAGTACCAGATCGAGGGGATCGGGCAGATCCAGGTCAACCCCAAGATCGACCTGACCTTCGCCACGGGGCTTCGCTCGATCGTCCGCCAGGACCCGGACGTCATCCTCGTGGGCGAGATCCGCGACCGCGAGACGGCGGAGATCGCCATCCAGTCCTCGCTGACGGGGCACCTCGTCTTCTCGACCCTGCACACCAACGACGCGGCCAGCGCCATCACGCGCCTCATCGACATGGGCATCGAGCCCTTTCTGGTGGCCTCGTCGGTCATCGCCATCGTGGCGCAGCGCCTCGTGCGCGTGCTGTGCCCGCGCTGCAAGGAGGCCTACACGCCCGACGCGGAATCCCTCGTCGACGCGGGAATCCCCCGCAGCGCCGTCGACGGCAGGCCGATCTACCGCCGCAAGGGCTGCAACGCCTGCATGAACACGGGGTACCGGGGCCGCACGGGCATCTTCGAGATCATGATCATGGACGAGGGCGTCAAGAGGCTCATCCTCAAGACCTCGGACTCCAACCAGATCAACGACGAGGCCGTCCGCAGCGGCATGTCGACCCTGGTGCAGGACGGCGCCCGCAAGGTCCTCGAGGGGGTGACGACGATCGAGGAAGTGCTCCGCGTGACGAGGGTGCTCAACCGCAGCGCCAGCGTCGTCCTGGAGGACGAGGCGATCTGACGCGGGAGCGCTCAGGGTCCAGGAAAAGAAACCCCCGGTGCCGAAACTCGGCCCGGGGGTTCTCGTTGCACACAGGATCCCCTCTTTCCAATACCCGAAACCCTGTCCGCTCCTACCACAGCTGCGGCTTGTACCCATCCGGGTAGACGTCGTCCCACCCGTTCGTCGTCAGCCGGGTGATCCCCGTCCCGTCGAGCCGGATCGAGTAGATCTCCCTTTTCGTCTCGCCCGGCGGAACGGCGGAGAAGAGCAGCCGTTCGTCATCGGCTGAGAATGCGACGTTGGCCACGTTCTGGACGGTCGTCGCGTTGGGCCCATAGGTAAACGCGATGCTGCCCGCGGCCTGCATCGACGGGACCGCGTAGATCTGGATGTAGTGCATGGTCCCCCATCCGAAGTGGTACTTGATCTCACAGCTCATCCGGCTGCCGTCGTGGGAGACGACGGGCTGGCTGCAGCCGAGCCCCGGCCCCGTCACCGCCGTGGAAGCGAGATCCACGAGATAGAGCCCCACGACCTGGCCCGGACCCGTTCCGGTGCCGCGGCCGAACACCACGGTGCTGGCGTTGAAGTAGTCATGCCCGAAGTTGTCGGTGACATTCGCCGGCGGATTGGTGAGCTGCATGAGCGACGTTCCATCCGGGCGGATCTGGAAGATCTTCCCCTGGTTGCGGAAAAGGACCCAGCTTCCCGAGGGAGACCACCGCGGACGGGTTCCCTGCGCGATGTTGCGCTCCGTCGTGCCCGCGGCATCGCCCACCTGCCTGACGATGATGCGGTCGAACCCCCCGACGACCCGCTTGAAGGCCACCCACCGGCCGTCATGGGAGACATCGGGCATCGAGTCGTCCTGCGCGCTCACAAACAGGACCGACGGCTGCAGCGGAACCTCGTCGGTGGCCGACAGCAGTCGCCCCATCCCCGTTTCCTGCGACACGTAGACGATGGACGCACATCCCCACGTCATCACGAGGCAGGCCATCAGGAACACGAGATACTTTTTCATGGTACCCTCCCTGGATTCGAGATGATGGATGGTCTTGAAGTGTTGG
>JALOPC010000185.1 GCA_025454095.1 Syntrophales bacterium
AAGGGCGAGCACTCGCTCGAACCGGGCCTTCCCGAATCCTTCAGCGTGCTCGTCAAGGAGCTCCAGAGCCTCTGCCTGGACGTGGAGCTGGTGGAAAAAGAGTAAACAGGCGACAGGGAACAGGTGACGGGTGACAGGCGGAGAGAGAATTTCTCTCCACCCCGATACCCGAGACCCGATACCCGAGACCCTCAGCATAAGGAGTACCCCCGTGGAAGATATTTTCAGCTTTTTCGAAAAGCCGAAGGATCCCATCCGGTTCAACGCCATCAAGATGTCCATCGCCTCCCCGGAGAAGATCGCCTCCTGGTCGCACGGCGAGGTGAAGAAGCCCGAGACGATCAACTACCGGACCTTCAAGCCCGAGCGCGACGGCCTGTTCTGCGCCAAGATCTTCGGGCCCGTGAAGGACTACGAGTGCCTCTGCGGCCGCTACAAGCGGATGAAGCACCGCGGGGTGGTCTGCGAGAAGTGCGGCGTCGAGGTCATCCAGTCCAAGGTCCGCCGCGAGCGGATGGGGCACATCACGCTGGCGGCCCCGGTGGCCCACATCTGGTTTTTGAAGAGCCTGCCGAGCCGGATCGGAAACGTCATCGACCTTTCCCTGAAGGAGCTCGAGAAGGTGCTCTACTTCGAGTCCTGGATCGTGCTCGACCCGAAGGACACGCCCCTCAAGAAGAAGGAACTCCTCTCGGAGGAGCGCTTTGTGGAGTGCCGCGAGAAGTACGGGGCCGACGGCTTCGTGGCCGGCATCGGCGCCGAGGCGGCCCGCGTGCTGCTCGAGGAGCTCAAACTCGACGAGCTCGACGCGGAGCTGAGGGCCGATCTCAAGGAGGCCACCTCCGACACGAAGCGCAAGAAGCTCACGAAGCGGCTGCGCGTCGTCGAGGCCCTGCGCAAGTCGGGCAACCACCCCGAGTGGATGATCCTCACGACGATCCCCGTGATCCCGCCGGACCTGCGGCCCCTGGTCCCCCTGGAGGGAGGCCGCTTCGCCACCTCGGACCTCAACGACCTGTACCGGCGCGTCATCAACCGCAACAACCGCCTCAAGCGGCTCATGGAATTGAACGCCCCCGAGATCATCATCCGCAACGAGAAGCGGATGCTCCAGGAGGCCGTGGACGTGCTCTTCGACAACGGCCGGCGCGGCCGGGCCATCACGGGCTCCAACAAGCGCCCCCTGCGCTCGCTCTCGGACATGCTCAAGGGCAAGCAGGGCCGCTTCCGCCAGAACCTGCTGGGCAAGCGCGTCGACTACTCGGGCCGCTCCGTCATCACCGTCGGCCCGGACCTGCGGCTCCACCAGTGCGGCCTGCCCAAGAAGATGGCCCTGGAGCTCTTCAAGCCCTTCATCTACAACCGGCTCATGGAGAAGGGCTACGTCACGACGGTCAAGAGCGCCAAGAAGATGGTCGAGCGCGAGACCCCCGAAGTCTGGGACGCCCTGGACGAGGTGGTGCGCGAGTACCCCATCATCCTCAACCGCGCCCCCACCCTGCACCGGCTCGGCATGCAGGCCTTCGAGCCCGTGCTCATCGAGGGCAAGGCGATCCAGCTGCACCCGCTGGTCTGCACGGCCTTCAACGCCGACTTCGACGGCGACCAGATGGCGGTCCACGTGCCGCTGTCCATCGAGGCGCAGGTGGAGAGCCGCGTGCTCATGATGTCGACGAACAACATCCTCTCGCCCGCCCACGGCAAACCCATCATCGTGCCCTCCCAGGACATCGTCCTCGGGATCTACTACATGACCCGGGCCCGCTCGGACAGCCGCGGCACGGGGATGACCTTCTCGGGCCCCGAGGAGGTGCGCCAGGCTTACGACTCCGGCGAGGTGGATCTCCAGGCCAAGGTGAAGGTCCGCATGAACGCCCACATCATCGAGACGACGGTGGGCCGCGTGCTGCTCTACGAGATCCTGCCGAAGGAGATCCCCTTCGAGGTCATCAACAAGGTCATGAACAAGAAGGAGGTGGCCAACCTCATCGACTACTGCTACCGCTCCTGCGGCGACAAGGCCACGGTCATCCTGGCCGACCGCCTCAAGGACACGGGGTTCCGCTACGCCACCGTCTCGGGGGCTTCCATCGCCATTAACAACATGGTGATCCCCTCGGGCAAGAAGGACATCGTCGCAAAGGCCGACAAGGACGTCCTCGAGGTCCAGAAGCAGTACATGGACGGGCTCATCACCGACGGCGAGCGCTACAACAAGGTCATCGATATCTGGGCGCAGGCCACGGAAAAGGTCGCCGCCGAGATGCTCTCGTCGATCGGCAGCGAGGAGATCGAACTCGTGGACGGCAAGAAACGCAGCCTCGAGAGCTTCAACCCCATCTACATGATGGCCGACTCGGGCGCCCGCGGCAGCGCCGCCCAGATCCGCCAGCTGGCGGGCATGCGCGGCCTGATGGCCAAGCCCTCGGGGGAGATCATCGAGACGCCCATCACGGCCAATTTCCGCGAGGGCCTCACGGTGCTGCAATACTTCATCTCGACCCACGGCGCCCGCAAGGGTCTCGCCGACACGGCCCTCAAGACGGCCAACTCCGGCTACCTGACGCGCCGGCTCGTCGACGTGGCCCAGGACTGCACCATTTCCGAGGACGACTGCCGGACCCTCGACGGGATTTTCGTCCAGGCCCTGGTCGAAGGCGGCGAGATCATCGAGCCGGCCGGCGAGCGCGTCCTGGGGCGCGTGGCCCTCGACGACATCGTGGACCCCTTCACGGGCGAGGTGCTCGTCAAGGCCAACGAGGCGATCGACGAGGCGCTCGCGAAGCGGCTCGACGACGCCGGCATCGAGCGCGTCCAGATCCGCTCGGTGCTCACCTGCAAGTCCAAGTTCGGCGTCTGCGCCAAGTGTTACGGCCGCGATCTCGCCCACGGGCACCTGGTCAACATCGGCGAGGCCGTGGGGATCATCGCCGCCCAGTCCATCGGCGAGCCGGGCACGCAGCTCACGATGCGGACCTTCCACATCGGCGGCACGGCCAAGTTCGAGGAGCACTCGACCCTCGAGGCCCGCCACGACGGGACGCTGCGCTTCGTCAACCTCAACTGGGTCAAGCGCGGCAAGGACCTCGTCGTCATGAACCGCAACGGCGAGATCCACGTCCTCGACGAGGAGGGCCGCAACCGCGGCAAGTATCCCGTCCCCTACGGGGCGCACATCAAGGTCGGCGAAAACGCCAAGGTCAAGCGCGGCGATCTGATCGCCGAGTGGGACCCCTTCTCCATCCCGATCCTCGCCGAGGTCCCCGGGACGGTGAAGTACGGCGACGTCGTCGAGGGCAAGACCGTCCAGGAGCAGGTCGACGAAGTGACGGGCCTGTCGCGGAAGGTCATCACCGAGTTCACCGACGCCGACCTGCGGCCCCGCATCTCCATCAAGGACAAGGACGGCAAGACGGCCAAGGTGGGCAGCACGGGCAGCACGGCGCGCTACCTCCTGTCGGTGGGCGTCAACATCGGCGTCAACGAGGGCGACCGGGTCGAGGCGGGCGACATCATCGCCAAGATCCCCCGGGAGACCACGAAGACCAAGGACATCACGGGCGGCCTGCCCCGCGTGGCGGAGCTCTTCGAGGCGCGAAAACCGAAGGAATTCGCGGTCATCTCCGAGATCGACGGGGTCGTCGCCTTCGGAAAGGACGTCAAGGGCCGCCGCCGCGTGATCGTGACCCCCGAGGTGGGCGACAAGAAGGAGTACCTCATCAACAAGGGCAAGCACATCACCGTCCAGGAAGGCGACCGGGTAGCCGCCGGCGAGGCCCTCATGGACGGGGCCAGCAATCCCCACGACCTTCTGAGCATCAAGGGGGAGAAGGAACTGGCGCGCTACCTCGTCGACGAGGTCCAGGAAGTCTACCGCCTGCAGGGCGTCAAGATCAACGACAAGCACATCGAGATCATCGTCCGGCAGATGCTCCGCCGCGTGAGGGTCGCCGACCCCGGGGACACGAACTTCCTGGCCGACGAGCAGGTCGAGAAGGGCCGCTTCCAGGAGGAAAACGACCGGGTGATGGAGAAGGGCGGGCAGCCGGCCGTCGGCGAGCCGATCCTGCTGGGCATCACGAAGGCCTCCCTCTCGACGCAGAGCTTCATCTCGGCAGCCTCCTTCCAGGAGACGACGCGGGTGCTCACCGAAGCGGCCCTGGCCGGGAAAATAGACTATCTGCGCGGAATCAAAGAGAATGTCATTATGGGCCGTCTCATCCCCGCGGGATCCGGGCTTCCCCTGTACAAGAAGCTCGGCATGGTGGTCGAGGGGTCCGGCGAGGAAATCGAGAACGTGGTACAGAAAACGCTTGACATCGAGGCGACGAATTGA
>JALOPC010000013.1 GCA_025454095.1 Syntrophales bacterium
CCAGCTTCCCGGCTTCCTCTTCGAAAAAGGTCATAGGCCTTGCAAGCAATATAAGGAAGGGTTACACTCCAGCCCATCATGCCCTACGAATTTTTTGTCAGCCTCCGGTATCTCCGGGCCAGACGGAAACAGGTCTTTGTTTCCATCATCACCTTCATCTCCATGGCGGGCATCCTGCTGGGGGTCGCGGCGCTCATCATCGTGCTGGCCGTGATGAACGGCTTCGAGAAGGAGCTTCGCGACAAGATTCTGGGGATCAACGCCCACATCATCCTCATGGAGTACACGGGTCCCATGAAGGACCACGACCGCGTCAAGAGCGAGATCGCCTCCGTACCGGGGGTTGTGGCCTCCACGCCGTTCATCTACAGCCAGGCGATGCTGAAAAACGGCGACAGCGTGAGCGGCATCGTCATGCGGGGACTCTCGCCGGCGGATGCCCGGGACGTGATCAATTTGGGCCGGATGCTGGAGGGCCGCCTGGAAAACCTCGCGGCACGGGAACGGGAAGCGCTGCAGATACCCAGGGCGCTGGCCGACGTCCCCGGCATCGTCCTCGGGAAGGAGCTGGCGCGCCACGTGGGGGCGTCCCTCTACGACGCGGTCCACGTCGTCTCGCCGCAGGGGATCGCCACCCCCCTGGGGATGGTTCCGCGGATGAAGAAATTCGTCGTCGTGGGCATTTTCGAGTCGGGCTTTTACGAGTACGATTCGAACCTGGCCTACATCGCCCTGCCCGACAGCCAGGAGTTCCTCGGCCTGGGCGACCGGGTCACGGGCCTTGAAATAAAAGTCGATAACATTTATAAGGCAAGGGAAATCGCCGGGGCGATCGAGATGAAGCTGGGCTACCCCTTCTGGGCGAGGGACTGGATGAAGATGAACCGGAACCTCTTCGCGGCCCTGCGCCTGGAAAAGCGGGTCATGTTCATCATCGTGGGCCTGATCGTGCTCGTGGCGGGCTTCAACATCATCTGCACGCTGATCATGGTCGTCATGGAGAAGACCAAGGACATCGCGATCCTGAAATCCATGGGCGCCTCGGCGAACAGCATCATGAAGATTTTCATGCTTCAGGGGGTCATCATCGGGGGCATCGGAACGCTCCTGGGAACCATCCTGGGGCTCACGGTCGCCTGGAACATCGGGCCCATCACCCGGTCCATCGAGAACCTCTTCGGGTTCAAGATCCTGCCCGGGGACGTCTACTACCTGAGCGAGCTGCCGGCGCTCGTCAACTACGAGGACGTGGCGATCATTGTCGCGGGCAGCCTTCTCGTCAGCCTGCTGGCGACCATCTACCCGGCCCGGAACGCGTCGAGGCTTGATCCCGCGGAGGCAATCCGGTATGAGTAAGGCGGCGGGCGGCCGGATCGAGATCCGGAACCTCAGCAAGACGTACATGATGGACGGCACGCGGATCGACGCCCTGAAAGGGGTCAACCTCGACATCGCCCGGGGCGACTCGCTTGCCATCCTCGGCGTCTCGGGGGCGGGCAAGAGCACACTGCTGCACATCCTCGGGACGCTGGATCACCCGACGGAGGGGACCTTCCTCTACGACGGGGTGAGCATCTTCGAGTGGAACGAAAAGAAACTGGCGGAGTTCCGGAACCGGAAAGTGGGGTTCGTCTTCCAGTTCCACCACCTGCTGCCGGAGTTCACGAGCCTCGAGAACACGATGATGCCGGCGCTCATCGCCGGGCTGACGCGCGGTGAGGCACGCCGAAAGGCCGAGGCCATCCTCGACGAGGTGGGGCTCACGGAGCGGAGGGTCCACAAGCCCGGCGAGCTCTCGGGCGGCGAGCAGCAGCGGGTGGCCGTGGCGAGGGCCCTCGTGATGGAGCCCGAAATGCTGCTGGCCGACGAGCCGACGGGAAACCTCGACTCGGAGACGGGCACGAAAATCCACGAGATGCTCGTCAACCTGAACCGGACCCGGGGGATCACGCTCGTCGTGGTCACCCACAACCAGTCGCTGGCGGACCGCATGTCGCGATGCATCGGCTTGCGCGACGGACGGATCGTGAAGGGTGAGTGATATGACCGTACCCGGAAAACCCCGTGCCCTGGCAATACTGTTGATCCTGGCCTGCCTTCTCGCCGCACCCCTGGAGGCCCTTGCCCAGAGGATCGCCGTCTTCCCCTTCGACATCTACAGCGAGCGGGACGCGACCCTTCTGCGCAACGCCATCTACAACAGCATGACCCTCGAGCTCGGCAAGGTCCGGACGGTTCAGGTCGTCCCGAGAGACCAGTTCGCCGCGCTCGTCGGCGGGAAGAAGGCCGACGAGGAGCTCGCGGTTTCCGTGGGCAGGCAGGTCAAGGCCGACTACGTGATCCTCGGGAGCCTCACCCAGCTCGGCACGCGGGTGAGCCTCGACGCCAAGGCCGTCAACGTGGAGACGGGCGCCGCGATCACGGGCCTCTTCGCCCAGGGGACGGGCATCGAGAACACGGGGGCCTTCGCGGCCCAGCTGGCGCGGGAGGTCCTCGCCCGGGTCTCGGGCAGGCAGGTCGTCGCCCGGGTGGAGCTTTCGGGCAACCGCCGGATCGAGAACACCGTCATCTTCAACGCGCTCAAGAGCGCGAAGGGGAAACTCTTCTCCGAGGAAGACCTCTCGGCCGACATCCGGGCCATCTACCGGATGGGCTACTTCAGCGACGTGAAGGCCGACGTGACGGACTCGCCGGACGGCAAGGTGATCACCTTCCTGCTCGACGAGCGCCCCTTCGTCAACGACATCCGCATCAAGGGCAACGAGGCCCTGTCGTCGGACGACATCCGCGGCTCCCTGTCGTTCAAGGCCAAGCAGGTCTACAACCCCGACCGGATCAAGGCCGACACGGACAAGATCAAGGCCCTCTACGACGACAAGGGGTACTTCAACGCCGAAATCTCCTTTGCGACGGAGAAGGTCCGGGAGCGGGACATCAACGTCGTCATCGACATCAAGGAGAACGAGCTGCTCTACGTGAAGAGCATCGAGTTCGCAGGCAACCAGGCCTTCACGGACAAGGAGTTGAAAAAGCTCATGGAGACCTCGGAGTGGACGATGTTCTCCTGGCTCACGGACTCGGGGCTCCTCAAGAAGGAGAAGCTGCGCGACGGCCTCAACCGGGTGAAGGTCTTCTACATGAACAACGGATACATCCAGGCCCAGGTGGGCGAGCCGGACATCACCCACGACAAGAAGTGGATCTACGTGAAGATCCTGATTTCCGAGGGCAGGCAGTTCAAGGTCGGCAAGGTCGAGATCACGGGTGACGGCATCTCGGTACCGAGGCAGGAGCTCCTCGACAGGCTCAACATCCGCAAGAAGGACTACTTCGACCGGGAGGCCATCGCCAAGGACATCGACTACCTCACGCGGATGACCCAGAACGACGGGTATGCCTACGCCGAGATCAGCCCAAAGACCCAGACGAATGACGCCGAGCAGAAAGTCGACATCACCTACAACATCAAGAAAGGCAACCTGGTCTATTTCAACCGGGTCAACATCACCGGCAACACGAAGACGCGCGACAAGGTCATCCGGCGGCAGCTCGATTTCACCGAAGGGGATCTCTACAACAGCGACAAGCTCAAGAACAGCTACGCCCGGCTCAACCGGCTGCGCTACTTCGAAGAGGTGAACTTCCAGACCGCCAAGGGACCCGAGGAAAACCTGACGGACATCAACATCGGCGTCAAGGAGCGCCCGACAGGGCTCTTCTCGATCGGCGCGGGATACAGCGGCCAGGACGGTGCCATGATCATGGCCCAGATCGCCCAGCAGAACCTCTTCGGCCGGGGCCAGAGCCTGAGTCTCCAGACCTCCCTGGGAACGGAAAACAGCACGATCGACCTCTCCTTCACCGAGCCCTACCTCTTCGACATGCCCCTCTGGATGAAGGCGGACATCTGGAAGGCCTACCGGGAGTACGACACCTACGATCTCGACACGCGGGGGTTCGGCGTCACCTTCGGCTACCCCGTTTGGGAAAAGATCATGGGTTATCTCGGCTACAAGTTCGCAATCAACGACGTGACGGACGTGCTTCCCACGGCGGCGCAGGATATCAAGGACCAGCAGGGCGAAACGACCCAGAGCGGCATCCTGACGGCTCTGGCCCGGGACACCACCGACGACGCGGTCTTCCCGACCACGGGCTCGCGCAACCGCCTGTCCGGCGATTTCTACGGCGGCGTCTTCGGAGGGGATGTCGCCTTCGGGAAATACAACGGCGCCACGTCCTGGTTCTTCAAGGTCCCGCCCTTCGGGGAAGACCTCGTCTTTTCGCCCCGCGCCCGGATCGGCTATATCCAGGCCTTCGAGGGCAAGGAAATCCCCATCTACGAGCGCTACATCCTGGGCGGCCTCAACTCCCTCCGGGGACTGAAAGACGTGGGGCCACGCGATCCCGTGACGGGGGACGTCATCGGCGGCACGACGATGCTGGTCTTCAACTTCGAGTTGATCTTCCCGCTCATCAAGAACGCCGGCATGAAGGGGGTCGTCTTCTTCGACACGGGCAACGCGTGGGAGAACGAGTACGACCTGGGTGACATGCGGAAAACGGCGGGCGCCGGCATTCGCTGGTACTCCCCCATCGGGCCGCTGCGACTCGAGTGGGGCTACGTGCTGGACCCGAAAGAAGGGGAGCCGGCCTACCGCTGGGACTTCACGATCGGGTGGTTCATGTAAACAACAGGCAGAAGGCGTAAGCCAAAAGACAGAAGGCGAAGGGCGAACGGACATGACAAATGAAATCTTGTTCCCTGCCGCCTTTAGCCGTAAGCCCTCTGCCCTTAGCCCATTATTTATCAAGGAGACCCATACCATGAAAAAGCATCTGACCCTCATCGGCCTTCTGGCGATCGCCGCCGTCTTTGCGTTTTCGGCCACGGAGGCCGCCGCCCAGAAGATCGGCTTCATCAACATGCGGGTGATCATCCACGATTCCGAGGCCGGCAAGAAGGCATCGGTGGAGTTCAAGAAGGAAGTCGAGAAAAAGAAGTCCGACATCGCCAAGAAGGAAGAGGAACTCAAGAAACTCAAGGACGAACTCGAAAAGCAGAGGTCGGTGCTCACGGCGGATGCCTACCGGGACAAGGAGGCGGGTTACCAGACCAAGTTCCGCGACTACCAGCGCATGGTCCAGGACGCCAACGAGGCGCTGGCGCAGAAGGAGCAGGCCTTCACGTCGAAGATGATCCCCGAGATCCTCAAGGTCGTCCAGAAGGTGGGCAAGGACGGGAAATACGACGCCATTCTCGACCTCAACAACCCCGTCATCGTCTACCACGACCAGGAGGACAACCTCACGAAGAAGATCATCGAGGAGTACAACAAGGGCGCCGGGAAATCAGCAGCCCCCGCCAAGGGCAAGAAGTAGCCCGGGCGGACCGAATCGGTGATCTCCATGGGGAAGACCCTCTCCGAAATCGCAGCGTTTCTTCAGGCAGCCGTCGTGGGGGACGGCGCCGTCGAGATCCGCGACATCAAGGGGCTGGACGAGGCCGGCGAGGGGGACCTCACGTTCCTCGCCAACCCGAAGTACCGCAAGAAAATCGCCACGACGGCCGCCTCGGCGATCCTCGTGTCGGCGCCCGTCGAAGGGACGGGCAAGAACTTCATCGTCGTGAAGGACCCCTACGCGGCCCTCGCCCGGCTGCTTGCGCTTTTCTACCCGGAAGAACGCGATTTCCAGGGCGTGAGCCCCGCGGCCTTCATCGGCCCCGGCGCCCTCGTCGCGGAAGGGGCCACCGTCTACCCGGGGGTCTACGTGGGTGAGGGCGCCCGGGTCGGCCGGGGCACCGTCCTGTACCCCGGCGTCTACGTCGGGCACGGCGCCTCCGTGGGCGAGGACTGCACCCTGTACCCGAACGTGACGGTCTACCGCCGCTGCCTCATCGGCAGCCGCGTGATCCTGCATGCGGGTGTTGTCGTGGGGAGCGACGGGTTCGGGTTCGCCAACCCCGGCATCGAGAACCGCAAGGTTCCCCAGGTGGGCATCGTCCAGATCGACGACGACGTGGAGATCCAGGCCAACACGACGATCGACCGGGGCACCCTGGGAAAGACCTGGATCCAGCGCGGCGCCAAGATCGACAACCTCGTCCAGATCGCCCACAACGTCGTCATCGGCGAGAACTCGATCGTCGTGGCCCAGGTGGGCATCTCGGGCAGCACCCGTCTGGGCAAGCGCGTCATCATCGGCGGCCAGGCGGGGCTCGTGGGGCACATCCACGTCGGCGACAACGTCATGATCGCGGCCCGGGCCGGCATCAACAAGGACATCCCCGCCTCGCGCATCATGTCCGGCGCACCGGCCATCCCCCATGCGGAGTGGCTGCGCCTCAACGCCCACATCCTGCGCCTCCCGGAGATGCACAAGACCGTACAGGAACTCCGGAAGAAGATCGAAGAGCTCGAAAAGAAACTCAACCCGTAAGAGAGAACACGGCTTATGAACATACACCCGTCTGCAGTCATATCGCCCGACGCGAAACTCGCCGAAGGCGTGGAGGTAGGCCCGTTCAGCGTGATCGGGCCCAGCGTCTCGATCGGGAAAGGGACCGTCATCGGCTCCCACGTCGTGATCCAGAGCCACACGGACATCGGCGAGAACAACCGCATCCTCCAGTTCGCCTCCGTGGGGGCCCCGCCCCAGGACCTCAAATACAAGGGCGAGGAGACGCGCGTCGTCATCGGCAACAACAACACGATCCGCGAATTCGTGACGATCAACCGCTCCACCACGGCCGACATCGGGGTCACGAAGATCGGCAGCAACAACCTGATCATGGCTTACTGCCACGTGGCCCACAACTGCCTGCTCGAGGACAACATCGTCATGGCCAACGCGGCCAACCTGGCCGGGCACATCCACGTGGAGCGCTTCGCCATCATCGGCGGGCTGACCGGCATCCACCAGTTCTCGCGGATCGGGCAGCACTGCATCATCGGCGGGGCCTCCGCGGTGACCAAGGACGTCCCGCCCTACACGACGGCGGCGGGCCATTACGCCTCGCTCTACGGTCTCAACCTCATCGGCCTGAAGCGCAGGGGCTTCTCCGAGGAGACCATTGCCGCCCTGAAGAAAGCCTACAAGATCTTCTTCCGCTCGTCGCTCACGGTGGCCAAGGCCGTCGCACAGGCCCGCGCCGAGGTAGCCGACCTGCCCGAAGTGCGGACCTTCATCGAGTTCATCGAGACGTCGAAGCGGGGAGTCACGAGATAGGGGATCGGGTCTAGGGTATCGGGTATAGGGTTTGGAAAAGACCTCCAACCTTCTGACGTTCATGCCCTCTTCCCGTCGATCCGTCGGACCCGGCAGCATCGCCCGAGAACAGCGATCATGGACAGGAAATGGACAAGCCAATACGCGTGGGCGTGGTGGGGATCGGGCATCTCGGGAACTACCACCTCCAGAAATACCAGAAACTCGAGAACGTGAAAATCGTCGGCGTCGCCGACGCGGACCGGTCGAAGGCCGACAAGGCCGCGGCGGCGTTCGGCTGCACGGTCTTTGCCGATCACCGCGAACTCGTGGAGCACGTGGACGCCGTGAGCGTCACCGTCCCCACCCAGGCCCACCACGCGGTGGCGCGCGACTTTCTGGCCGCCGGCAGGGACGTGCTGATGGAGAAGCCGTTCACGGCCACCCTGGAGGAGGCCGACGACCTCATCGCGCTGGCCGCGGCGCAGGACCTCGTCCTGCAGGTCGGCTTCATCGAGCGGTTCAACCCGGCCATCGTCGCCCTCGACAAGGTGATCCGCCGGCCCCTCTTCATCGAGTCGCACCGGCTTCACCCCTTCGTCGAACGGGGCACCGACGTGGACGTCGTCCTCGATCTCATGATCCACGACCTCGACCTCATCCTGCACTACGTGCGCTCCCCCCTGACGAACGTGGAAGCCGTCGGGGTTTCCGTCCTGTCGGACAAGGTCGACATCGCCAACGTGCGGCTCACCTTCGAAAACGGCTGCGTGGCCAACATCACCGCGAGCCGGGTGACCCTCAAGCACATGCAGAAGCTGCGCTTCTTCGGCCTCGAGGGGTACCACTCCATCGATTTCAGCAAGCGCGAGGTTGTCTCGCTGGCGCGCAGGGAAAAAGAGGGGGGGAAAATGGAGATCGGGCTCAACGACGTCAAGGTCCGCCAGCACGACCCCCTCGAAGAGGAGATCCGCTCGTTCGTCGACGCCGTCGTGCACCGCACGGCACCCCGCGTCTCGGGGCTCGAGGCCCGGAAATCCCTCGAGCTCGCCCTGCTCATCAACGAGAAGATGAAGACGGGGAGGGACCTCAAGCTATGATCCCCATGGTGGATTTGCGCAGGCAGTACCTGCAGCTCAAGGAAGAGATCGACGCAGCCGTCCTGGACGTGCTGGACAAGACCCAGTTCATCCTGGGGCCCAACGTGTCGGAGCTCGAGGCCGAGGTGGCCCGCTACCACGGGGTACCGCACGCCGTCGGCGTGGCCAACGGGACCGACGCCCTGCTGCTCGCGCTGCGCGCCCTCGGGATCGAAGCGGGCGACGAGATCATCACGACCCCCTTCACCTTCATCGCCACGGCGGAGGTCGCCGGGCTGCTGGGCGCCGTGCCCGTCTTCGTCGACATCGACCCGAAGACCTTCAACCTCGACCCGGCGCGCCTCGAGGCGGCCGTCACGGAAAAGACGAGGGCGATCATCCCCGTGCACCTCTTCGGGCAGCCCTGCGACATGGACCCGATCCTCGACGTCGCCAGGAGGCACGGCCTGAAGGTCATCGAGGACTGCGCCCAGGCCTTCGGCGCCCGGTACAAGGGGCGGATCGTGGGGACCCTGGGCCATGCGGGCTGCACCAGCTTCTTCCCCAGCAAGAACCTCGCCTGCTACGGCGACGGCGGCATGGTGATCACGGCCGATGAGGAAACCGACGCCGCGCTGCGTGTGCTGCGCAACCACGGGAGCGCCGTCCGCTACACCCACAGCACCCTGGGCTACAACAGCCGCCTCGACGAGATCCAGGCGGCCATCGTGCGCGTCAAGCTCCGGCGCATCGACGCCCTCAACGAGGGCCGGCGTCGGGCCGCCGGCCTGTACCGGAAGTCCATCCGACGGACCGGCGTCGTGCTGCCGTACGAAGCCGAGGACTGCCGCCACGTCTACCACCAGTTCACCCTCCTCACGGACGAACGCGAGCGGCTCCAGGAGGCGCTCACGAAGGCCGGCATCGCCAGCGCCGTCTACTATCCCATCCCCCTGCACCTGCAGGAGGTCTTCCGGAACAGCGCGGCATGCCGCCACGGGGATCTGCCGGCAAGCGAGGATGCGGCCCGGCGGGTCCTGTCGCTCCCCATGTTCCCGGAAATCACCGAAGAGGAGATCCAGCGGATCAGCGACGTGATCAATGGTGCCACCGCGTAAGGAACATCGCCGAGCCGTCATGATCGTGGCGGGCGAGGCCTCGGGAGACCTGCACGGGGCGCACCTCGTCCGCGAGATGAAGGCCGCCGACCCCTCGCTTTCCTTCTGCGGCGTGGGCGGGCGCAACCTCGAGGAAGAGGGGGTCCGCCTCGTGGCCCGATCCTCCGACATGGCCGTCGTGGGCTTCACGGAGGTCTTCTCGAAGCTCCGATTCATCGCCGGGGTCTTCTTCCTCCTGCGCCGGATGCTCCGCGAGGAGAACCCGCCGCTGCTCATCCTCATCGACTACCCCGACTTCAACCTCCGGCTGGCCGCGGCGGCGAAGAAGGCGGGGGTGCCCGTCTTCTACTACATCAGCCCCCAGGTATGGGCCTGGAGGAAGAACCGGATCCATCGCATCCGCGAGGTCGTGGACCGCATGGCCGTGATCCTGCCCTTCGAAAAAGACGTCTATGCGCAGATGGGCGTCGACGTCGACTTCGTGGGCCACCCCCTGCTGGATGCCGTGGCGCGGACCCGCAGCCGCGAGGAGGCGTTGGCGGCCTTCGGACTGCGCGATGCGCAGCCCATCGTCGCGATCCTCCCCGGCAGCCGCGAGAAGGAGGTGACGACCCTGCTGCCCGAGATGGCCGGCGCGGCGGAGATCCTCGCCCGGGACTTCCCGGGGGCTCAGTTTGTGCTCCCCCGGGCCGACACGGTGGATCCCGGCCTTGTGCAGGGAATTTTGAGTCGGCAACGCGCAGCGGTCAGGGTCCTGGACGGCCAGATGTACGATGCCGTGGGACTGGCCGATGCCGCCATGGTGGCCTCCGGCACGGCCACCCTGGAGACGGCCCTGCTGGAGACGCCGATGGTCATCGCCTACCGGATCTCACCGCTCACGGCCGCCGTCGGCAAGCGGTTCATCCGGGTGGAGCACATCGGTCTGGTCAACCTCATCGCGGGCAAGCGGCTGGCGCCCGAGCTGGTCCAGGAAGACGCGAGCGCCTCGAGGCTGGCCGCCGAGATCAAGGCGCTCCTCTCGGACCGGGAGCGGCGCGACGCCATCCGCAGCGAGCTGGCCGCCATTCGGCACAAGCTCGGGGAGCCCGGCGCCGCGCGCCGCGCGGCGGCCATCGCCCTGGGACTGGTGAACAGAGGGGCCGGGGCCGGAGGGGAAAAGGCTTGACCCCGGAAATGATCCTGCATACATTCTGCCTGACACCCGGTGCCTGGGGCCTGGAGCCTTTTTTCGAATGAAGCTATACCTTCGACTCCTTCGACTCGTCAAACCGCACTCACCGAGGCTCATCCTGGCGATGCTCTGCATGGCCGTGGTGGGCGCCGCGACGGCGGCGTCGGCCTACCTGGTCAAGCCGGCCATGGACGACATCTTCCTCGACCGCAACGAGGGGATGCTCATCCTCATCCCCATCGCGGTGATCGTCATCTACCTGCTCAAGGGGCTCTGCAACTACGGCCAGACCGTCCTGATGAGCCACATCGGGTTCCGGGTCATCACGGACCTGCGCAACGACCTCTACCGCCACATCCTGCGCCAGCCCCTGTCCTTCTTCACGAAGCACCCCACGGGGATCCTGATCTCGCGGGTCACCAACGACGTCACCTACCTCCAGGGCGCCGTGTCGGAGGCGGTGACGAGCCTGTTGAAAGATTCGTTCACCCTGGTGGGCCTCGTCGTCGTCATCTTCTGGCGCGACTGGAAGCTCGCGATCATCGCCTCGCTCGTCTTCCCGCTGGCCGTCTACCCCATCGCCCAGTTCGGGCGCCGCATGCGGCGCATCGCCACGGAGTCCCAGGTCTCCATGGGGGACCTCATCTCGCTGCTGCAGGAAACGATCACGGGAAACCGCATCGTCAAGGCCTTCGGCATGGAGGAGCACGAGAACCGGCGCTTCGCGAAGGAAAACGAGCGCCAGTACAAGCTCACCATGAAGTCCGTCACGGTCCGCGCGATCTCGAGCCCCCTGATGGAGTTCCTGGGCGGCCTCGGGATCGCCGCCATCATCTTCTACGGGGGCTACCAGGTCATCGCCGGGACCTCGACGCCGGGGACCTTTTTCTCGTTTCTCGCGGCGCTGCTCATGCTCTACGAGCCCGTCAAGCGGCTCACGAACGTGAACAACACGATCCAGCAGGGCCTCGCCGGCGCCGAGCGGATTTTCGAGATCCTCGACACGGAGCCCGCCATTCAGAACGGCCCCGGGGCCGCGGAGCTTCCCCCGATCCGGGAGGAGATCTCCATCGAACGCGTCACCTTCCGCTACGACGAGGCGCCGGTTCTGCGCGACGTGTCCCTGAAGATCCGGGCCGGCGAGGTGATCGCCTTCGTCGGGATGAGCGGCGGCGGCAAGACGACTCTTGTGAACCTCATCCCCCGCTTCTACGACGTCAACGAGGGCCGCGTCGCCGTCGACGGCACGGACATCCGCACCGTGACACTCGAGTCTCTCCGGGCCCAGATCGGGATCGTGACCCAGCAGACGATCCTCTTCAACGACACCGTCCGGGGCAACATCGCCTACGGGGACGTCCGCCGAAGCGACGAGGACGTCATCCGGGCGGCAAAGGCGGCCAACGCCCACGACTTCATCCTGAAGCTCCCCCAGGGGTACGACACGGTGATCGGGGAGCAGGGAATCAAGCTCTCGGGCGGCGAGAGGCAGCGCATCTCCATCGCGCGGGCCCTCCTGAAGGACGCCCCCATTCTCATCCTCGACGAGGCCACCTCGTCGCTCGACACGGAGTCCGAGATCGAGGTCCAGGACGCCCTCGAGAAGCTGATGAAGGGCCGCACGACCCTCGTCATCGCCCACCGCCTCTCCACGATCCGCAACGCCGACCGGATCATCGCGCTCGTGGACGGGCGGATCGTCGAGGAGGGGACCCACGAGAGCCTCATGGAGAAGAAGGGCGAATACTTCAAGCTGCACAACCTGCAGTTCAAGGACGACGCGCCGGGATAGAACAACGAGGAAGCCGGCACGGGCTGACCGGCCCGCCCCGGATCACAGGTGAAGCAGGCCAGACGTGGAAGCCCTGATCCGAAACATGTGGGGGGACCCCCGGAACGAGTTCCGCAGGCCTCTCCACATCTTTTTTTATCTGCTCTCGCTGCCCTACGGGGCCGCGGTCCGCGCGCGGAACCGCCTGTTCGACCTCGGCGCGCTGCCCCAGGAAGACGCCGGCTGCCCCGTGGTGAGCGTGGGCAATCTCACCGTGGGGGGCACGGGCAAGACGCCCATGACGATCCGGGTGGCGGGCATGCTGAGAGAGCGGGGCATGCGTCCCGCGGTTCTGAGCCGCGGCTACGGAGGGAAGAGCACGGCCGGCGTGCTCGTCGTCTCCGACGGCAGGCAGACCCTCGCGGGACCGGACGAGGCGGGCGACGAGCCCGTGCTCATCGCGCGCCGCCTGCCGGGTGTCCCCGTGCTGGCGGGGGCGAAACGGGCGCTCACGGGACGGTATGCCCGGGAAAATTTCGGCGCCGACGTGCTCGTGCTCGACGACGGGTTCCAGCACCGCTGGATCCGCCGCGATCTCGACATCGTGCTGCTCGACAGCCGCGAGCCCCTGGGAAACGGCTTCCTCCTGCCGCGGGGCTTCCTCCTCCCGCGGGGTCCCCTGCGGGAGCCGCCCGCCTCCCTCGAGCGCGCCGGCGTCGTCGTGCTGACCCGGTCGGAGGGCCGAACCGAGCCTCTCGACGGGGGCCTCGCGGGACTCGTTGCCGGGCGACCTGTGCTGCGGACGCGTATCCGGCCGACGACGCTCGTCGCAACGGACGGCACCGAGATGCCCCTTGCGCATCTGGCGGGCAGAACGGTCTTCGCCTTCGCG
>JALOPC010000186.1 GCA_025454095.1 Syntrophales bacterium
TTTGCAGTAGACTAGATGAAGATCATTACCTATGCTTATTACGGTAAGCACATCAGCGATCTCCCTTCGCCTGCGACGCTGGCAGCGAACATTGAATGAAGCTCCCCGTAGCAAGCTGCGGGGCTTGAGCGCAATTGCGCCGAAGCTCGCGTCGCTCTTCTATCGGGCCGAAGCCGTTGGCGAAGTCAGACTCTCTTTGCAGCAAGTTCCAGGGTATCCCGGCGAAGGCGAATGAACAGGAAAATAAGACAATCGGACGCGCCTGACGGCGCGCCGCCTAAAACTCCCTTATGGACTCCGGCTTTACGAACTCATTTTCTTATCTCTTTTGGTTCCTGTCCTTCACCGAGCGTTACTCCCAGCCGGATTAACATGTCGTGGGTTATCATTTCATGAGACACAAGGGAGCCGCCGAGGGACGAGAACATCTCCCTGGCTCTGCTCGCCCAGACATGTTCCAGGATGAGAAGGAGTGCGGAATGGCCAGGAGGCAGGTCTTCTGCCATCTTCTGGAGATGCCTCTCGGAGATACCCGAGGCATCCGCGGCAGCCCCCTCTCCTGCAAGGTCAGGCCTTCCTGCCACCAGTCCTATCAGGTAGCCGATGACGGTATTCATCTCGACTGCCTCTTCTTCGTCCAGATCGCCGCCTTCTAGAACAAAGACATCCCCCTCGCGGTGTTTTACAAGCACGATATAGGCAACCGGTCTGAGGAGATCCCTGTTCAGGATGCTCTTCAGCCGCTTCATCACATCGATGGGGAGAAGCTTGCCTTCAAACCTGATGTTGACCAACTGCAGGAAGCCAAACTTGGCAAGATCACTTTCCGTAATATGCATGGCGCCCAACGGATGACGCTGTGGGGGGGTATCCCCTGAGATAAACACCCCGAGGTGAACCTGTTTTTTCTTGTCGGCTGATGTTATTCCGCGGACATTATGCCAACTTTCCTCGAAGAGCCGATGGGAGACAAAAGCGCTAGCCCGCTTGGCAAAAGGATCCTGGTAGTAGACGTACTTGTTGTCCATGCCCAGCACGACAAAGTAATGGTCGTCTTCCCAATCCTCCTGGGCGGACTTATCCGAGTTCTCACGGCTCCTCCAGGCCTGGCCGCACACGATGACCGGCATGCCTTTTGTAAGCGCAGCATGGAGGTCCGGAAGGGTGAGGTTCTCCTGCACTTCTGCGTTAAAGCCCAACTCGCGGGCAACCCTCACGATGTCTCCGACGTAGGTCCCGGTCTCAGGACTGGTATTGAGCCGCTGCATCAGCTCCTGTTCTTCAACATCCTTTCCCCAGTAGCTCAGAACGGCCTGGAGGGCTGATGCGCCGCAGGAATACTCGGTGCTCTGGCGGGTACTGGTCAGTAGCGGAAATCTCTTCATGGATAATCATACCTCCCTTGGAAAGAGTTGCGCTCATATCGAACTACTTCACCTGGATATAAGCGGCCAGGAACCGGAAAACGGACCAGATATCGTCGACATTGATCCATTCGCCGGTCGTGTGCGCGTCCCGGTACCCGATCGAGATTTCGACCGCTTTAATCCGTTTCTCCGCCCAGACGTTGGCGTCGCTCGCGCCGCACGATTCCTCCCACGCGACCTTCCAGCCGTGCGCGATCATCGCCGCCTTCAGTTCTTTGATGAGCGGGTCCTTCTTGTCGTAGCGGTAGCCGCGGCAGGCAAGCCTGCTCTTGAAGTAGAGCCTTGCTCCACGCCGCCGCCGGACCGCCCGCTTGAAAGCGCGGTTCATGAGGTCGACCTGGGCCAGAGCACTCCTCTGGGAATGGCTCCGCGTTTCGGCGCACATCACTGCCTCCGCCGGGATGCTGTTGACCGCTGAGCCGGCGGCCAGGGTACCGATATTGGCGGTGGTCTGGCGATCGATCCGCCCGAGCTTCAGTTCCCGGATCGCCTCGGCCGCGATCGCGAGCGCGTTGATCCCCTTATCCGGCTCTACCCCGGCATGCGCCGCCCGCCCTTGCACCCTGATATCGACATTGTAGATATAGGGCGAGGCGATCGTGATCCGGCCGGGCTCGTCGGACCCGTCGAGGATCAAGCCCTCGCGCGCCCGGATCCGGCTCCAGTCCAGATGGGATACGCCGTCGAGGTCCATCTCTTCCTGGCGCGTGAAGACGAGTTCAAGCGGCCGGATGCGCCAGCCGTGGCCAACAGCCTCTTCCGCAACGGCGATCGCGGCCGTCAGGCCGGCCTTGTCATCGGCTCCGAGGATGGTCTGCCCGTCCGAACGGACCACGCCGTTGCGGACCACCGGCTTCACTCCCCGCCCCGGCTCGACCGTATCGAGATGGGCCGAAATCACGAGCGGCTTGCCCTCGCCCGCAACCTTGGCGATCACGTTGCCGTATGCATCGCGGCCGGCCCTGATCTTGTGGCGGGCAAGATGTTTGATGATATAGTCCCCGACCGACTTCTCCTCGCCGGACGGCGAGTCGATCCGGCAGAGATCGAGGAAGAGCTCTAGCAGTTCTGATTTTTTCATAAGAACTCCCTTTTTCGGCCCTTGACTCTAAAGAAGTTTGCCTTGTGGGTCAAGGAGAGAAATCAATCTGCACGAAGCAGATCGCCCGGCAAGCGCTTCTCCTCATGACGAAGTGCCGGATATTCGCAAGCGCCTCTCTCAGTTCCTGGCGGAAGTCGGGATGGGCAATCGAGATGAGAGCTTCGCAAATTCACTGTACCGAATTCGGTGAGCACAGGCCTCACCCCATTATTGGACCAAAGTCCAATATCTTTCCCCTTTTAACTCCCCTAAACTCCACATCACGCCTTCTAGACTGGTCAGCCCCTCGTAGAAACCCTTTGATCAACAATCGCTCCTTGATGCGATTCAGTTTGCCTGCCGCGAGAGAGCCTGGAGAGGGAAATAGAGACAGGCATGAGGATGTGCGCCGGTTCGTGACAATGGTTGCCTCATGACAGCTCTTGGGATACGAGGAGCGTGCGCAAAGGCGCGAAGGATGGGAGTGGGCGTGAATAACCACCATAAAGAGGAGGTGTCGGATGGAAGCAATCTTTCAATATCTTAAGGCAAATCCATTTCTTCTTTTGTTCCTGACCGTAGGTCTGGCTGTCTTGGTAGGCAAGTTCTCGGTCAAGGGATACGGGCTTGGCATGGTGGCGGCGGCGATCGTGGTCGGCGTCGCCCTGGCGACCTGGGCCTCTGTCTATGGGGTCACGCTGCAGCTCGACAACTTTGCGAAGTCGCTGATGTACTATCTTTTCATGTACGGGGTCGGGTTGCGGGTCGGCCCGTCCTTTTTCAACAGCTTGAAGAAGGACGGCCTGACCTTCACCATCCTCGCCGTGGTCTGCGCCGTTCTCGGCCTGGTCCTCGTCGTGGTGCTGAGTCGCATGTTCGGCCTGCCTGCCGGGGCTGCCGGTGGGATCCTCGCCGGCTCCCAGACCATGTCAGCGGCCATCGGCACGGCAGAGATGGCCGTCACCCAGGGAGCGTACAGGATACCGGAGGGATCCACCGCCGAGGGGGTGTCGGCGATGATCGCCCTCGGGTACGGTATCAGCTATATCTGGGGAACCGTGGGCATCATCTTGATCTGCAAGTACCTGCCGAAGTGGTGGGGGGTTGATGCCCGGAAGTCCGCGAAGGAGTATGAAGAGAAGTTCGGGGTTCCGAACTTGGACGACGTCGGGCTGAGCGGCTACCGGCCGGCAGGGCTCCGCGCCTACCGTCTGGAGAACAAACAGACCGTGGGCAAGACGATCGCCCAGTTCCGTCAGATGTACCCACAGTACCGCATCGTCAACATCGTGCGGGGCGGGGAGGCGCTCGGGGCGGGCGCTGACTTGACGATGCAGGTGGGTGACGTCGTGGCTCTCGGCGGCCGGCTGGAGGATCTCACGGCCAACATGGGATTGCTGGGCCCGGAGGTCCACGACGCCAAGGCATTGGCCATCCCCCTCGACCAGGCGGAGATCCTGGTGACCGACAAGAGTCTGGAAGGCAAGGCGCTCAAGGAGTTCCGGAACGAGGAGTTCGCTGGCCAATTACAGGTGGTCCGCATGGAGCGCGGGGGCGTGCCGATCCCCGTGGGGGCTGACACTCAGTTGCAGCGATTCGACGTGCTGTTCGTGGCAGGGCTCAGGAGCGCTGTGGAGATGGTGGCGGCACGGTTGGGCAAGGTGGCACGGCCGAGCACGGGAACCGACCTCCTGACCTTATCGGTGGGCATGATTCTGGGCCTTTTGATCGGCGGGATCAACGTGCCGGTGGGCAGTTTTCAGGTCGGCCTGGGCAACGCGGGCGGCCTGCTGCTCTCGGGGATTTTGGTCTCGTCGG
>JALOPC010000187.1 GCA_025454095.1 Syntrophales bacterium
TTTTCACTGCGGCTGCTGGATGGCCGAAAGCTTCCAGGCGTTCTTCCCGACGGGGCGCGTGAACGTCCAGTACTCCTCGAACTTCACGGGCTCCGTCTTGCTTCCGGAGAGAACCTCTTTCGTCGACTCGTCGATCGTGTAGTCCAGCAGGTTGGCAAAGAACTTCACCGTGATGTAATCCTGCCCCGACTCCTGCCAGGCCTCGGTGATGTCGACGGAGCGCACGGCGATGTTGTCCAGCCGGTTGATCTTCTTCTCGGCCTTGAGCTTCCGGGCGTCCTCCGAGAGCACCCCGAACATCTCATCGGTCAGGACCCCCTTCGCTGCCGACATGTCGCGATCGGCCCAGGCCCCCTGGACCCGGAAGAACACATCCATGCAGGCGTCGGTGAACACCTTCTCGTCGAAGCCCGCGTCCATCTGGCGCACGTGCGAGATCCCGCGTTCCACATCGTTGTTCTCCGCCGCGGGGCTGCCCATCGGAGGGGTGTAGCCCGGCGTTGCGGTTCCCGCGGAGCCTCCCTGGGTGTAGGCGCCGGCCGTGGCTTCCTGCTCGCGGCGTCTCTTGATGAACCGGTAGATGAAGTAGAGGATGGCGCCGATCAGGACGATGTCCATCAGGCCGATCCCGCCCCCGGACGTGCCGTCGCCGGCAAACCCCAGGCTGCGGAAGAGCATCCCGCCGATGAGACCGCCCATGACGCCGCCGGCAATGCTTCTCCACATGCTCGGCTGCTGCATGGGCTGCGGCGCGGGCGACGTCGGGGTGGGCGACGTGACCGAACGCGACGGCGAGGCCGGCGAGGGGGACGACGGGCTCGCAGGAGCCGAATAGGTCCTCGAGCCCCGGCTTCCCGAGGAGGACCGGCTGCTGCCCGCACGGGCGAAGACCTCATCGGGAATCAGGAAACACAGGAAGAAAAACAGCGTAAAGAGCATGAGCCCTTTCATCACCCAGCGATTGATCGACATAACACCTCCGAAGAACTCGTTCTTTTCGTTTATTTCGTCCGTTTCGTTCATTTCGTCCCGACAGACATGCAAGTTAGGCACCGACGGGGCTTTCTGCAAGCCCCGGACGCCTCCCCGCTTCCAATCGGCAAAACGCGCGGGGACTTGACCCCGCCCGTCAGGAAACCTCCCTGTACAGCTCCGGGGCGCGGCCGCAGTTGGGGCACTTTTCCGGCCGCGTCACGGTTTCGACCCACCCGCAGTAGGAACACACAAAGTACTTCGTTTCCTTCTCGCTCGCCATGTCCGCGATGGCCAGCTTGTAGAGGTGGGCGTGGCGCTCTTCGGCATTGCGGGCCTTCGTGAAGTACCAGACGGAAAGCTTGTCCTCGTCGGCCCAGGCCTGCTTCAGAAATGCCGGGTAGGCGACCTCGTTCACGAACGTCTCCTTGTCGAAAGACAGGTTCAGGTTCTCTTCGGTCGAATGAACCTTCTCCAGCAGCTCGAAATGGCTCGCCGCATGGACCGCCTCGGCCGCGGCAACGGCGCGAAAGAGCCTCGCGACCTGCGGGTACCCTTCCTCCTCCGCCTTCCCGGCAAAGGCCATGAGCCGGAAGTAGGCCTTCGCCTCGCCGACAAAGGCAGCCTCCACGTTCTTCCGCGTCTGTTCGGTCATGGGGTCCCTCCTTTCAGGCCGTCCCGGTCATGACGGATCACGGCCGCACGTCACAATGTACCTTTTTTTGCCTTTCCCCGGCAACCGCTATTTCGGTTCCGGACAGACCGGGCCGCCGCCCCTGCATCAAAAACGGTTGAAGTTTTCGCTACGGGTTATTATCATGAAAAGCGAAGGAGGTGTGTGATGGCACGTACCCGTGGCAGCAAGAGCGGCACGCCGACAACGCGGACCGGAAAGAAACGGGTCACCTTTTCCGTTCACGCGCCCCATGCACGCGACGTCGCCGTGGCGGGAACATTCAACGACTGGGACCCCTCCAGCCGGCCGCTCAGCAGAGAGGCGGGCGGGAGCTGGACCGTCACATTCTATCTCGCACCCGGAAGCTATGAATACCGGTTCGTCGTCGACGGCATCTGGACCGACGACCCCTGCTGCACGACCCGCTGCTGGAACCAGTACGGCGGCGAAAACTGCGTCCTCGTCGTTGCGTAGACCGACCGCAAAGACTCGCCGTCGGGTGTCCCGTTCGCTCCCCTCCCCCTGAAGGCCCCCGCCGCGGAGGCACACCCCTGTCCCCGTCCGGCCCACCCTCGGGCCCCATCCCGCCGCGCGAAAAAGCGGAAGCACGGGGCATGTGCCAATACCATGACGACCGGGTAAATTCAATATTGTTTTTCCCAGAATCCCGTGATAGCGAAGCGCGATTCTCGAACCGGGCTTTGCGATCGTGCAACCGGCATTCCGGGCGCGCAGAAGGCGTCCGGGAAGGCAACGGGATCGTGCCGGCTCGCCCGGCCCTTCGGGAAACAGACTAATTCTCTCAGGGAGGTAGGTAATGTCGTACGCAGAGGAGTATCGCAGGAAACTTGTTAACCCAGAAGAAGCTGTCAAAGTGGTGAAAAGCGGTGACTGGATCGACTACGGATTCGGCCATACCAAGCCGATCGCGCTGGACAAGGCCCTGGCGGCCCGCAAGAGCGAACTCAAGGATATCAATATCCGCCACACGCTCAGCCTGACCCCCCAGGCCTGCATCGAAACCGACCCCGAAGCGGATGTCTTCACCCTGCAGGACTGGCATTTCTCCGGCTATTCCCGGAAGCTCCACGACCGGGGCCGTTGTTACTATCACCCCATGATCTTCCGCAACCAGCCCCTGTTCTACCGGAAGAGCATCAAGTCGGTCGACGTGGCCATGATCCGCGTGACCCCGATGGACAAGGACGGGTTCTTCAACCTGCACATGGGTAACGCATCGGTGCGCGCAGCCCTGGACGTCTCCAAAAAGATCATCCTCGAAGTCAACCCGCTCCTCCCCTGGGCGCTGGGCGGGCGCGACGAGGTGGTTCACATCTCCGAGGTCGAGTATATCGTCGAGCACGAATCCAAGGTGGAGGTCATCCCCCCCGCGGCCCCGACGGAAATCGACAAGAAGATCGCTGGTTACATCATCCCCATGATCCCCAACGGCGCCTGCATTCAGCTGGGCATCGGCGGCCTGCCCAACTTCATCGGCGGGCAGCTGGCCGAATCGGATCTGAAGGACCTGGGTTGTCACACGGAGATGCTCGTCGACGCCTACTACCACATGTACGCGGCCGGCAAGCTGACCAACCGGAAAAAAGGCGTGGACAAGAAGAAGAGCGCCTACGCCTTTGCCGCAGGCAGCCAGTTCCTCTACGACTGGATCGACAGGAATCCCTCGCTGGCATCCTACCCGGTTTCCTACACCAATGCCCCCCATGTCATGTGCCAGCACGACAACATGATCTCGATCAACGCCTGCGTCGAGGTCGACCTGTTCGGCCAGGTTTCGTCGGAATCTTCCGGGCCGCGGCATATCAGCGGCACGGGCGGGCAGCTCGACTTCGCGACGGGGGCCTACATGTCCGACGGCGGGATGTCCTTCATCTGCTGCAACGCCTCCTACAAGGACAAGCAGGGCAACACCCGGTCCCGCATCGTTCCCACGCTTCCCCCCGGCTCGATCGTGACGGTGCCGCGAACACAGGCTCACATGATCGTCACCGAGTACGGTGTGGCCGACCTGGCGGGCAAGTCCACCTGGCAGCGGGCCGAGGCCCTGATCAACGTCGCCCACCCCGACCTGCGGGATGGACTGATCCAGGACGCGGAAAAGATGAATATCTGGCGCAAGAACGGCACGCGCTAGACTGCGGCGGGTATCCTTCCCGGAGCGCGGATCCGGGCAGGGTGTAAATCAGGAGAGGGGCCGGCCCCAGGGGCCGGCCCCTTTTTTGCGGCTACGCCCTCGAGGAAAACGTTGCGGGGCGCGAATCAGTAGATGACGTTGTCGATGAGGGTGGATTCGTAGACCTCGGGGGTTTGGGTCCCGCGGCTCTTCCCGCGTTTCTTGCCTGCAGGCGCAGTCGTTTTTTTCACGAGGCGATCTCCTTTCGCTGCGTGCGTGAATGATCGGTTGACGGGAAACGGGTTCCAGCCCGGCCAGGACGGCATCCGCCACAGGCCCGCAAGACCCGACGGCGCGCCGGATCCCGCCTCCGCAGAATCTACTGGCGCACGGGACCGCAGGTCGGGTCGTACCAGTACTTGCCGTTGAGGGCTTTCTCCGTCCCTTTTTTCGTCTCTTTCTTTTTCATGGCCGCCTTCCTTTCCGTTTCGAGTCCGTCCGTTCGATATCGCGTTTCCCTGCCCTACTTTCCCGTCACCATCATGGGACTGCCTCCTTAGGACTGCCGTTGTGGCTGCCGCCGCGGGGGGCCGAAACTCCCGCGCGCCCCGCTGTTCTCTTTTCTTTCGATGGCAGCGTAGCGCAACCGCGTCGGCGAAGAAATCGGCGGCCGTCTGAAAGTGGGATCAGACAGGGATGGGCGCCCCGCTCAGACGCGGGCGCAACGGGGCATCAGACGCGGTCCGATGGAGTGGCGGAAGGACGAAAGCGGGTCCAAAAGTGTTCGTCTTCCAGGCGCCCGACTGCCCGGGGAGCGCAGGCGTACTTTGTCCGTACGTCGAGCGACGCAGGCCGAAGCACTATGCAGCCGACGGACCTTTTTCAACTGCCCTACAGGGTGGTGGTCAGATCCTTGCCCAGGAACCTCTGCAGGAAAAACAGCGGCACCAGGACGGAGACGATGAGGATCGTGGCGTAGGCCGATGCAGGGCCAAACTCGCCGCTGCCCATGCG
>JALOPC010000188.1 GCA_025454095.1 Syntrophales bacterium
CGCGCCTCGATCAGGGTGATCGCTCCGCTTGCGTCCCGTTCGAGGCCGGCCGCGCTGATCGTGGACGCCCCGACGCAGATCCCGAGCGCCTTCATAGGGTCCCTCACGAATGATGAAAAACGACGGGAATATTCCCTGCAGCCAATCCGGGGGTTAACGCGGGAGAATAACGCCGACAACTGCTTCAGGATGAGACGGCCCTATTATGGACAAAATACCGGGCGAGCGCAAGGGGCAACAAGAAACAGGGTATCGGGGATAGGTTATAGGGAAGAAAAAGAACGACGCGCATGACAGAGGCAGTCCCGAAACGAAGAGAGGAAACCCTGAAAAAGCTTTACCTCATTATACAAGGCGTGTATATCAATCCGCCGAAGGATGGAATGCAATGCAGACACCGGCAGGAAAGAACCGCATGGACAAGCGACCGGGCGTCATCCGGCCCCTGTTCAACCGGATGGCGGCGACCTACGACCGGGGCAACCGCACCCTGTCGCTGCTGATCGACCAGGTCTGGCGGCGCAGGACCGTGAGCGCCCTGTCCATCCGCGACGGCCAGTACGTGCTCGACATCGCCACCGGCACGGCCGACATGGCCCTCGAGGCGGCCCGCCAGGCCGACTGCCGCGTCGCGGGCATCGACCTCTCCGAGGCGATGCTGGGTGTGGCCCGCAGAAAGAACGCGCAGAGCCCCTTTGCCGGCCGGTGCTTCTTCCTGCAGGGCGACGGCACGCGGACGCCCTTCCGGGACGAAAGCTTCCACCACGCCATGATCAGCTTCGGCATCCGCAACGTCCAGGACATGGACAGTCTTTTCCGCGAAACGCTGCGCATCCTCAAGCCCGGCGGCCGTTTCGCCATCCTGGAGTTCTCCCTGCCCGAGACCCCCGTCATACGCCAGCTCTACCTTTTCTATTTCAGTCGGGTTCTGCCCCTGATCGGCGCCGCCATCGCCGGGAAGAAGGAACCCTACTTCTACCTGCGCGACTCCGTGCTGGACTTCGAGCCGCCGAGGGCCCTCGAGCAGCGGATCCTGAGAAACGGGTTTCGCCTCGCCGCATCGCGGCCCTTCACCTTCGGCATCTGCCACCTCTACGTGGCGGAAAAACCGTAATGCAGGGTATCGGGTTCAGGGTACATGAAGAAGGGTATCGGGTATAGGGTCCGAAGGTATTAAGAATGCTATAAGTACATTCTTCTTCATTCCCGATACCCGAGTCCCGATACCCGATACCCCGCTTCATCTTCTGATACCCGAGACCCTGGACCCTCGTATTTATCTGGTATTGCATTTCCCCGCCCGAACCGTTACCCTCTTCGCCAACCCGGGGGGCCGAACCCCAACATATGGGTTAGGGTGTCGTTCAAGGCCCCCACATGTAGTATGTTTTTTTGACACTTTGAGGAAACCCGACACCGGGGGCCAAAATGCCCCGAAAGGCCCTCCCCGAGCGGTTCCCGGGGAGAACGGCTCCTCAAACCCCGTCAAAAAACAGGCACTTGCCCTGAAAATGCGTTTTTTGCCGCCCTCAAATTTTTTTGACCCTCCGGCGGCAAACGCCCGGTCAGTTCCAGGAACAATTAATTATTACGGGAAGTTGGCCGTCAGCAAACCTCGAGAAAGTTTTTTTAATTTTCTCTTGACTAGATGTAGTGTTTGCATCAAAATTGCACCACTATATCTTGTGCGACACGGACACTTTGCGTAGAGGGGACGCAAACCTACTCCTGTCCATCTCATTCTCACACTCGCGTTCTATAAAATCTAAGCAAAGGGGGAACCGAATGTTCACTCAAATTCGGAAGCGGGACGGACGTGTTGTCAAATTCGACCCGGAAAAGATCACCAACGCCATTGCCAAGGCCGGGGCTGCCACGGCCGAATACGAAGCGGGCACCGCGAAACGCCTGACCATCAAGGTGCTCACGCTGGCCGAGCAGCTCCTGGGCGACCGCATTCCCAGCGTCGAAGAAATCCAGGACATCGTCGAGGAGACCCTCCTTCAGTCTCCGTACCGCAAAACCGCCAAGGCCTACATCATCTACCGCGACCAGCACGCGCGACTGCGCGAGGTCGTCAACAAGATGGAGGTGGACCTGGTGGATCAGTATCTCCAGAAGAACGACTGGAAGATCAACGAAAACTCCAACATGGACTACTCCCTCCAGGGGCTCAACAACTACATCTCCTCGGAGGTGAGCAAGGTCTACTGGCTCAACGAGATCTACACCCCCGAGATCAAGAAGGCGCACTCCGACGGGGACTTCCACATCCACGACCTGAGCCTCCTTTCGGTCTACTGCGTCGGGTGGGATCTTTACGATCTGCTCATCGAGGGCTTCCGCGGGGTGACGGGCAAGGTGGAGAGCCGCCCGGCCAAGCACCTGCGCAGCGCCCTGGGTCAGGTGGTCAACTTCTTCTACACCCTGCAGGGCGAGGCGGCAGGCGCCCAGGCCTTCTCGAACTTCGACACGCTGCTGGCGCCCTTCATCCGCTACGACAAGCTCAGCTACCAGGACGTCAAGCAGGCCCTGCAGGAGTTCATCTTCAACATCAACGTCCCCACGCGGGTGGGCTTCCAGACGCCCTTCACCAACGTGACCCTCGACGTCAACGTGCCGAAGCACTACGCCGACCGCAACGTCATCGTCGGCGGCGTGCCCCGGAAGGAGACCTACGGCGAGTTCCAGGAAGAGCTGAACCTTTTCAACAAGGCGTTCTTAGAGGTGATGGCGGAGGGGGATGCGAAGGGCAGGGTCTTCACATTCCCCATCCCCACCTACAGCATCACCCGCGACTTCGACTGGGACAACCCCCTGATGAAGGGCCTCTGGGAGATGACGGCCAAGTACGGCGTGCCCTACTTCTCCAACTTCGTCAACTCCGACATGAGCCCCGAGGACGCCCGCAGCATGTGCTGCCGGCTCCGCATCGACAACCGCGAGCTTGTCAAGCGCGGCGGCGGCCTCTTCGGCTCCAACCCCCTGACGGGCTCCATCGGCGTCGTTACGCTCAACATGCCCCGGCTGGGCTACTTATCAAAGTCCGAGGAGGAGTTCTTCGAACGCCTCGAGCGGCTCATGTACCACGCCAAGGAGAGCCTCGAGATCAAGCGCAAGGTCCTGGAGACCTTCACGGACCGCAACCTCTACCCCTACACGAAGCACTACCTCAGGGGCATCCGGGAGCGCATGGGCAGCTACTGGAAGAACCACTTCTCCACGATCGGCCTGGTGGGCATGAACGAGGCCTGCCTGAACCTCATGGGCCACACGATCGCCGAGCGCGAGGGCATGGACTTCGCCAAGCGCGTGCTCGACTTCATGAACGCCAAGCTCCTCGAGTACCAGGCCGAGACGGGCAACAACTTCAACCTGGAAGCCACGCCGGCAGAGGGCACCTCCTTCAGCCTCGCGCGGATCGACAAGGCGAAGTACCCCGAGATCATCTCGGCCAACGAGAACGGCGGGCCCGCCTTCTACACCAACTCGACGCAGCTGCCGGTGAACTACACCGACGACATCTTCGAGGCCCTCGACCTGCAGGACGAGATCCAGGTGAAGTACACGGGCGGCACCGTGTTCCACACCTTCATCGGCGAGCGCATCGCCGAGCCCGAGGCGGCCAAGGTGCTGGTGCGCAAGATCTGCGAGACCTACCACATGCCCTACTTCACGCTGACGCCCACCTTCAGCGTCTGCCCGGACCACGGCTACATCCGCGGCGAGGTCGAGGCCTGCCCCGACTGCAACACCGCCACCGAGATCTACTCGCGCGTCGTGGGCTACCTGCGGCCCGTCAAGCAGTGGAACAAGGGCAAGCAGGCCGAGTTCGAGCTGCGGCAGACCTACCGCGTCAACGGGACGGCTTCGGAGGAGACGGAAGACAAAGAGGCGCGGGTCTACCTCGTGGAGAACACCCAGCAGACGGGGGTCGCGCGCTGAAAACCCGGGTATCGGGTCCAGGGTATCGGGTATAGGGAAAAGACAATGACCGGGCTGCTGGGGCGCTGAAAGGCGCATCGGCAGCCCGGTTTGGTTTAGGCGGGGAACGGGGACGTTGTTGACTAAGTTGACTAACCCTTCATGCTTGTCCGAGCAACAGAGATGAAAATTTCCGTCATCCTCGCCCACCCAGTGGACGGCAGCTTCAACCACGCCATCGCCTCGAGGGCCGTCAAGGCACTCAAGCGCAACGGCCATGACGTCTTTTTCCATGATCTCTACCGGGAACGATTTGACCCAATCCTGACGGGCGCCGAGATCCCCAAGGGAGCGACCCTGCCGCCTGCAATGGAACGGCACTGCGCGGCGATCCTGAAGGGCTGGGTCGACCGGGTCATCCGGCCCGGCGTGGCCTACGAGTTTCTCGAGGGTGACCAGGGCGATGGCATCCCGAAGGGCCTCCTGAGGGCAAGAGCCGCGGTTATCTTCAACACCTCCAACACGCCCGCGGAACGCGAAAGCAGCGTCTTCGGGAACCCGCTCGAAACGCTCTGGAGAAATTGCATTTTCGGGCTCTGCGGCGTCGGAAACGTTTATCGGAAAATGTTCACCGTCGTCGTCACCAGTTCGGCGGCCCAGCGGGTGCAGTGGCTGAACGAAGTCGAAGATGCCATGAACCTGCATTTCCCGTAAAATCCTCCCCTGCCCCCCTTCATCGAAACATCACGAAACCGGGCTCATCAGCCGCAATGGCGACCGGCTTGCGACAGAGCAGGGGCGACCCCGGGCGGCGGAGCGGCCGCGACGCATGCCCGCGTCCCATCCCCGCTGAAATACTGCTCCCTCTCCGGGAGCGGATTGGAATAACCGCCTGACTTCACCGGCGGCGGGATTATCTGCCATCCAGTTCGTTGAGTGCTGTAAATGCTTTCCAGGCCCGTTTCTTTATACACAATCTTCCCGGGAGCAAACGGGTCATGCCGGGAAAATAGTGAGTACGCTGGAAAAGCAGGGGCGCGGGGGGGATGATACAGACGCAAAGGCTCTCACTTCAGGGGAGAGCCTTGTGTGTACAGGGCCTGGAAGCGTGATTATTCCAGGGGAAGCGCTCAGCAAAAAGTATCGACATGCTCCCCGAGGCCGCGCTG
>JALOPC010000189.1 GCA_025454095.1 Syntrophales bacterium
TATACCCTGCAAGGAGTGGCTCGATGAAACTGGAAGAACGTCTGAATGCCCTCGAGGTCGCCCTCGCCAACGAGACGAGGGAGCGGGAATTCTACCTCAAGAGCGCCGAGCGCTGCCGGAACCCCCTCGGCAAGTCCATGTTCAAACAGATCGCCGACGACGAGCTGGAGCACTACGAGCGGCTCAAGGAGATCCACGGCCGCTGGAAGAAAGAGCAGAAGTGGCCGGAGTCGCTCCCCGTCAAGGTCAAGGGGACCCTCGTGAAGGACATCCTCAAGGATTTCCTCCTGAAGGCGGAAGCGGCCGCACCCGGCGACAACGACGACCTGAAGGCCGTGCGCACCGCCCTGGACTTCGAGGCCAGGGGGGAGACATTCTACGCCCAGCTGCGCGACGCCTCGGCCGACCCGAAGGAAAAGGCGTTTTTCGAACTGCTCTCGAAGATGGAGCGCCAGCACTACCTCTCGCTCAAGGACACGGAAGATTACTTCTCCGACCCCGAAGGGTGGTTCCGCAAGAAGGAGCACCACGGCATTGACGGGGCCTGATGCCCCCGTTTTCACGAAGGAGGATGCAATGGCAGCAAAATCGCTGACGGTAGGCAAGAGCGTCAAGGACTTCACGCTCAAGGATCAGAACGGGCAGGACTTCACGCTCTCCGGGTTCAAGGGGAAGAAGGTGCTGCTCTCCTTCCACCCGCTGGCGTGGACCTCCATTTGCGCGAAGCAGATGCAGGCCCTGGAGAAAAACGGTAAGGTCTTCGAGAAGGCGGGAGCCGTCGCCGTCGGCCTGAGCGTCGACAGCGTTCCCAGCAAGAGCGCCTGGGCGAAATCCCTGAAGATCATGAACACGAGGCTCCTGGCCGACTTCTGGCCGCACGGGAAGGTCGCGAACTCCCTCGGCCTGTTCCGCAAGGAAGGCTTCTCGGAACGCGCAAACATCCTCGTCGACGAGAAGGGCAAGGTCGCCTGGATCAAGGTCTACCCGATCCGGGAACTCCCGGACATCAAGGAAGTGCTGGCGGCCGTGAAAAAGTAGCCGCTACGTCCAGCTGCGCTCGTCGACGATCGGCTTGAAACCCTCTGCGAGGGTCCCCGGCGATACCGCCTCGAGACGGTCGATCCGGACGGTGCAGATCTCCGCAAAATGTTTCTCGAACGGGGCAAGGGCATCCTTGCCCCGTCCCGTTTCCAGCGCCTCGAGGCGCACCGTGAGGCAATCCCGGTTGTCGACCCGGGTCACGACGGCCTGGAACTTCCACCCCGGGAAGCTTTCGGCGATCTTCCTGAGCTGGCTGGGCGCCACGAACATGCCCCTCACCTTCACGGCCTCCCCGACCCGCCCGGCGATGCCCGCAAGCCGCAGCGAGGTCCGCCCGCAGCGGCAGCGGCCGGGTACCAGCCTCGAGAGATCTCCCGTCCCGAATCGCATGAGGAAGAATACGCCGTTGGGCCGCGTGACGACGATCTCTCCCAGTTCCCCGGGCCGGACCTCCAGCCCCGTCTCGGGGTCGAGGATCTCGACAATGACTTCCTCGCAGAGATGCCAGCCCGCCTTCTCCCGGCACTCGTAGGCGACGTCGCCCACCTCGGTTGCCCCGTACATCTGGTAGGTGTCGATCCCGTATCGCTCCTCGAACTCGGTCCGCAGAGCGGGGTGGAGCGGCTCGGCGGCAAAGCATGCCTTTCGGAGGGAGAAGTCCTTTCGGAAATCACGGCCTTCCTCCTCGGCCCTGGCGATGATGGCCTTGAGGAAGCTCGGAGTGCCGGTGTACCCGGTGACCTTCAGGTCGCGGATGAGCTGGACCTGGATGGCGGCGCTCGACGCCCCCGACGGGACGACTGTCGCCCCGACGCGCCGCAGCCCGCTGTGGAAAGTGAGACCGGCCGCGACGAGATGGTAGGAGAAAGCGTTGAGAACCACGTCCCCGGGCCCGAAGCCCGCGGCCCGGTAGGCCCTCGCCCAGATCGGGTCGGACTCGGACAAATGGGGTTCGTAGACAGGCCCCGGCGATGTGAAGATCCGGTCGACCGCTGCCTCCGGGTTGCCCAGCCCCGCGTAGGGCGGGTCGTCGATCTCCATCTGGACGATCTTTTCCCTGGAAATCACGGGAAGACGTTTCAGCAGATCGAAGGCGTTTCGCTTTGTCGGGCTGATCCCGGCCGATTCGATCTGCTTTCGCAGGAGCGGCGATTTCTTCACGGCCAGCCGCATCATGGCCGCCAGTTCCCCGGCCTGCCCTGCCCGTCGATCCTCCCGGCTCCGCGTCTCCTTTGCGTCAAAATAGAGGCCCTTCTTCTTCACCGCCATCTTCTCCCCCATTCTTCTTCCTTCGAACCCCGTTCTCTGGACCCGATACCCTCTTTTGTGAATTGATCCTCTTCCGCCCCGATACCCGATACCCGAAACCCGATACCCCTCATTACAGCCATCGCTTCCTGCGTTTATATGCCTTCACATCCCTGTACGATTTCGCCGTGCCGGCGGCCCCCATGCCCAGATAGAACTCCTTGACGTCCGGGTTCTCCCGGAGATCCTCGGCGCGGCCCTCCATCACGATCTTCCCGTTTTCCATGACGTAGCCGTAGGTCGCAATCTGGAGGGCCATGTTGGCGTTCTGTTCGACGAGGACGATCGTCGTGCCGTCCTCGCGGTTGATGCGCTCGATGATCTGGAAGATCTCCTTCACGATCAGCGGCGCAAGCCCCAGCGACGGCTCGTCCAGCAGGAGCAGCCGCGGGTGCGCCATGAGCGCGCGGCCGATGACGAGCATCTGCATCTCGCCCCCGCTGCAGTAGCCGGCCAGCGTCTTGCGGCGCTTCGTGAGCGCCGGGAAGTAGTGGTACACCTTGTCGAGGTCCTGCCTGTAGGGCTTGCCCCATCGCGTGGCCGTGCCGACGCGGAGGTTCTCCTCGATGGTGAGGTACTTGAACGGCTGGCGCCCTTCGAGGACCTGGATGATCCCCGCACGCGTGATCGTCTCCGGGGAGTGGTTGTGGATCGAAAGTCCGTCGAAAAGGATGCTCCCCTCGGTGACCTCGCCGTTCTCCGGCTTCAGGAGCCCCGAAACGGCCTTGAGGGTCGTCGTCTTGCCGGCGCCGTTGCTTCCGAGCAGCGAGACGATCTGCCCGCGCTCCACGGAGAGCGAGACCCCCTTGAGGACCTGGATCACGTCGGAGTAGACGACGCTGATGTTGTTGATGACAAGCTGCTTGCTTTCACTCATATTCTTTCTTCCGCTTCCTTCAGAACCGATACCCACTCTCGTAGCGGATATTCTTCCTTCCCGACACCCTAGACCCGACACCCTTTCTTTAATAAGAGAACGGCCAGAGCTTGAAATTCGACTTGGTGATCCGCCACACCTCCGCCAGCCCCCGCGGCTCGAACAGGATGAAGAGCACGATGGCCAGGCCGAACACGAACTCCCGCAGGGGCGCGAGCGTCAGCTCGACACCGGCGACGCCTCCCATGTTCATGATCGTATCCGTGACCCAGCGCAACCCCTCGTTGAGCAGGGTGATGAACACGGTGCCGAAGATCGCCCCCGAGATGCTCCCGAGGCCCCCGATAATCACCATGGCGATGTACTCCACCGAGAGACCGAGGTTGAAGGGCTCCGCCGTGATGCTGATCATGTAGTAGGCCCAGAGCGCGCCCGCCACGCCGGCGTAGAAGGAACTCACGGCGAAGGAGAGCAGCTTGTACGGGAAGATCGGGATCCCCATCCCTTCCGCGGCGCGGTCGTTGTCGCGGATGGCCACGAAGGCCCGCCCGAAGCGCGTCCGCATGAGATTCACGGCCATGAAGACCATGACGGCCACCGCGGCGTAGATCAGGAAGAAAAAGCTGACGTCCCCCGCCACGGGGATCCCGAAAAGAGAGGGCGCGGGCAGCGTGATCCCCATGGTCCCCCCGGTTACGCTCTCCCAGTGAACCAGGACGTACTCGATGATGAACTGCCCCGCCAGTGTTGCGATCGTCAGGTAGAGCCCCTTCAGCCTTCCGGAAGGGATCCCGAATACCATGCCGACAACCGCCGTCACCATTCCCGCGAGAGGGATGACGGCCAGAAAGGGGACTTCGTAGGTGACCGCCAAGACGCCGGCCGAGTAGGCGCCCACCCCGAAGAAAGCCCCGTGCCCCAGGGAAATGAGACCCGTGTAGCCCACGAGGATGTTGAGCCCCAGTGCCGCGATGGCCGCTATCCCGATGAGGTTCACCACGTAGAGCAGGTAGGGCGTGGCGAGCCAGGGCACGAGGACAAAGAGCGCCGCAAGCCCCACGGCG
>JALOPC010000190.1 GCA_025454095.1 Syntrophales bacterium
TGCCTGCATGCCGCGGGGATCAAGAAAGTCCGGCTCGACGCGGATCCCCTGAACGCGATCGAGGCCCTGGAGGCGGGCGAGCGGTTCGACGTCGCGCTCATCGACGTCAACATGCCCGGCATGAACGGCAGGGACGTTCTGAAGGCGTTCCGGGAAAAGACGCCGCACACGGTCTGCCTGATGGTCACGGGCCTGGCCGACGTGAAATTCGCCGTCGAGTGCATGAAGCTCGGCGCGGCCGATTACATCCAGAAGCCCTTCACGCCGGACGAATTCCTGACCCTCCTCACCCCGATCCTGGCGACCAAGAAGCCGCGCGTGCCGGAGAAGCTGAAGATCCTGGTCGTCGAGGACAACAAGGTCGACCGGAAGCAGTACGAAAACCGTCTCTCGGAACGGATCTTCGAGAAGGCTTTCGCCGAGGACGGAGAGATCGGCGCACGAAAATACCGGGAGTGCAAACCGGACATCGTGGTCATGGACCTGATGCTGCCCTGCAAGAGCGGCTATAACCTGCTCAAGGAGATCCGCTCGGAAGACGCGACGACGGCCGTCATCATCGTCAGCAGCCTGGACTCGAAGGAGGACATCCTCGCCTGCGCGAAGCTGGGCATCGAGGGGTACCTGTTGAAACCCGTGAATTTCGGCGGGCTGAACCTGAAGATCCTCGAGGGCTACGGGAAGAAAAGCGCCGAGAAGGCCGAGATCGCGGCCGTCTTCAGGCAACGCCTCCAGGAGTAGCGCCCCGGCCCGGCCGGCACCCGCTGCGACACGGCACCGGCGGGGGATCCGCCGCCGCCCGTCATCTCATCATCCCCTTTTCCTTCAAGGCCTCGGCGATGATCTTCGCCGTCTCGGCGTTGCCGCGGGCCGTGAAGTGGCCGATGGTGCCGTCGGGCCGGTGGACGTAGAACTCCCTGTAAATCGTCGCCGCCTTGTGTTTCGCGGGAAGCGCCTCGAGCAGATCGACATGGGGGATCTTGACTTTCTCGAACAGGGCCCTCAGGTGAGCGGCCTGGGGCTCGCCCCTGGCGCGCGAGAGGGACTCGCCGCTTTCGAAGGCGTTGCCGCGGGGGATGTACACGATGAGGAGTTTCGTGCCCGTCTTTTCCAGGTCGCCGTTGAGGCGCGCAAGCAGGGTTTCCACGAGCCGGTCCGTCTCCTCGAAGTAGCCGTTCCCGCCGGGCAGGGACGACAGGAGCTTGCGAACGCGGTTCTTCACGAACACCCAGGCGTAGCTGACTTCGCCGTCGAGGGACTGCTTCAGGGAGGCGTAGACCTCCTTCGGGGGCGGCACGGGGACGTTCTCGAGGGCGTACTGCCCGGTCTTCCCGTCGCGCCGGAAAACGGGCTTCGCGTAGGAATAGAAAGACAGCCGCGTGCGGTCGTAATCGTGGGGGAAGATCCCCAGGACGACCACGTCGGGCCGCAGCGCCTGCCCGTGGCGCTCGTATTTCAGCAGCATCTGGTCGATGCCGTAGCTGCCCACGCCCATGTTGAACACTTCCGCCGACCGCCGCTCCCGGAGGATCTTCTCCAGGAAGTGCGGGAAGTGCTCCTCCTCCCCCGCCTCGATACCCCAGGTGAAGCTGTCGCCCAGCGCGATGACCCGGAACATGCCGGCCGGCTTGGGGCCGGTCTTGCGCGGGCCGCGGATGCGCGAGGCTGCGATCTGGTAGTCCCATCCCAACTGCGGGTCGTAGTTGGCGTTGTTCCAGGCGTCCTTCGTCGCGTACTTCTCCAGGAAGACGTGCTTGAAGTACGTGTCTGCGATGTCCGGGACGGTCTCGATGCCCTCGTAGAGCTTCGATTTGTCCTTGGCCGTCACCCGCAGGTAGCCCTCGAGCCCGCCGGCGACCAGGCCGACGGCGATGGCCATGACGATGAGCTCGGTGACGATGGACGGGGGGCGGCGTACCATGAGAGGCCTTTCTTCGGGCAGAAGCTCGAACCGCTTCCGGTGAAGCGGGCACCCGGGCGGAATTTATATGGTTGCATCGGTTGCAACCGCCGCAGACCATAAATCAGCGGGCGAGGTTTTGCAACCCTTCTTTGATGACATAAGCCGGACAAAAAAAGGCCCCGGGGAATGCGGGGCATTTTCCTCGAGGCCCGGAGCGAGCAGCCGTTATTCCTTCGCGGTGATCCGGTACAGGGGACCGTCGACGCGGACCTCCAGCCGGCGGGATTTGCGGATCTCCTCCATGGCCGTGCTGTCCGTGCCGAGCATCCCCGACATCTCCACGTCGCTGCTGATTTTCACCTGGCCTCCGCGCCGCTCGCCGCGCCTCAGGAACCAGAGGTAGTTGTAGTAGGTCCAGCCCGTGACGATCAGGAGAACCACCAGCACCGTGATGCCGCCGTTGGCGAGCAGGCGCATGAGTTCCTCGTAGCCCTTCTCCCCGATGATCTGGTCGTAGATCGTCTGGATGCCGAAGATCCACAGCACCAGCGTGAACAGCGGCAGCAGCAGGTAGAGGTAGATCCCCCAGCACACGATGGTGATGAAGTCCTCGACGAACCTGCGCAGCGGCGATTTTACCTTGTCTTCGACGAAGACTTCAGCGTATGGAGCCCCCTGTCCGGGCTTTTCCATCTGACCGTAACCTCCTTGCTGCGGAACGTGAAATTGTAGACGCCCTTGATGGCCGCAAGCGACGCCAGGATCCAGTATCCCACGGGGTACCAGATCACGAAGAAGTAATACTTGGCAAAGGCCCTGTTCTCATAGCGGTAGTCGATGAAGAAGCTCGTCAGGAACTCGCAGAGACAGGCAAACCCCAGGATGGCGCCGTACCAGCGCGGGAACAGGGGATTCCAGCCGAGGAAAAACTTCTGGTACACCTGCATGATCGGATCGCACAGCGGCACCTGGGCATAACGGCACAGGCCGTCCATGGTGAGAAAAAAGAGCCAGAGGAACACCATGGCCATGAAGGTGTGGGCCCAAAGAATCCCCAGGCAGTACTCGACGTAGACCGGGATGAGGCGGCGATTGCGGTGGTCCTTCCAGAGATCGCGGTGCTTCCGGAGCACCTCCACGCCGCCCTGGGCCCAGCGGACACGCTGGCGCCAGAGGCCCTTGAGGGTCTCGGGAACCAGGATCCAGCACAGGGCTCTCGGCTCGTAGCGGATGTCCCAGAACTTGCGCTGGAGCTTCCAGGTGATGTCGATGTCCTCGGTAACGGTGTCGCTGTCGAAGAGGCCGCACTCGATGACGGCGCTCTTGCGGTAGGCGGCGATCACGCCGGAGACGGTGAGGACCTTGCCGAGGATGCGCTGGGTGCGCTTGATGAGGCCGATGATGTTGGAGTACTCGCCGACCTGGATCTTCGCGAGCAGCGACGTGCGGTTGCGCACGCGGGGGTTTCCCGTGACGGCGCCCACGCGGGGGAAGTTCACCAGGTGGTGCGCCATCCACTTCAGCACGTCCTTGTCGACGAGGCAGTCGGCGTCGATCGTGAGAAGGAACTCGCCCCGGCTCACCAGGATGCCGGCGTTGAGGGCCTTGGACTTGCCGCTGTTGGGCTCGAGGTGGATGACCCGCAGCCAGCTCGCGTTGTCCGCCAGCATCCTGTCGAGGATCTCCCGGGTGGCATCGGTGCTGCCGTCGTTGACGACGATGACCTCGTAGTTGGGGTAGTTGAGGTCCTTGAGGTTGAGGACCGTCTCCTCGATGACCTGCTCCTCGTTGTGGCCGGGGACGATGACGGTGAAACAGGGGCTGACCTCCAGCTCCGGCTCGGACCGGCCCTCGCGGCGCAGGCTGAAGAGGATACCCCCGATCATCCACACGATGCTCATGTAGAGCGGGTAGAGGAAGACGAACAAGCCTGTGAGTTCAAATATGCTCATCGTATCGGTTTCTCTGTGTCCCTTTGCGTCGCCCTGTGCGTTTCGCGGCCGGTCCCGATCAGGGCGCCGTCTTTTTCGGGCGGTCCTCGCGTTTGACGTCGGAATTGCCGGAGAGGATCGAGGAGACCGTCCTCACATCCGGCCTGTCCCGGTGGACGTCGTCGGGGTAATAGGCGACGTGGTTTGCGCCGATGGACAGCAGGAACGTGAGATCCCGCTTCAGGTCCTGTCCGCTCATCCAGGATTTCTTCTTCCAGTCATAAGCCTGGAGCTTGTAGATGACCTTGCCCGCCTGCGCGCGGCCGCCCGCTGCGTTGAACAGTTCGCTGTACCACGTGCGGCTGTTCCACGTCCCCTCCATGGCCGCGTAGGCCATGACGACGGTGTAGTCGTATGCGCCGAGATAGCTGGTAGTCGTATGCGCCGAGATAGCTGCCGAAATCCTGGGCGAACCAGGCCTTCGACTCGGGGTACAGAACGGCCCCGGCGTAGATGTTCCGGGCAATGGCCGCCTCCGGCCGGTATACGCGCACGGTTTTCGCGATCTCGTCGACATGCCGGTTCAGGGCTTCCGTCTTGAAGGCCACCCATTTCGCCTTGAGATCCCGGTCCGCCTTCAGTTTCTCCGGATCGGGGGAGACGCCGTGGCGCTTGCGGAAGGCCTCGACGGCGGCGGGATGAAAATCCTCCATCTCGGCCAGGTAGGCGTCGTCCTGGATGAGGATGCCGTCCAGATGGACGTTCGCCGCGAGATCGCGGAAAATCTTCCGGGCGGCTTCGAGGCTGCGGGGGTCAAACGGCGTGAGGCGCCGGTACCACGAGTCGGTCACGGCAGGCTTGCCGTCCTTCCACATCCGGACCTTCAGCGCGTCGTTGAGG
>JALOPC010000191.1 GCA_025454095.1 Syntrophales bacterium
GGACCGCAGCCACCACCCCACGTGGAAGTACCCTCCCAGGATGATCAGCACCGTCACCCCCAGCAGGACAAAGAAGAACACGTCCTGGTTCTCGCGCAGGGAGCTGCCCTGCAGCGACAGGATCACCGTGCCCAGGAGTCGGCCCGTCGTGGAGATGACGAGGAAGTTCCGGGTCCGCATGTGCGACAGCCCCAGGATGTAGCAGAGCGAGTCCTTGGGGAACCCGGGAATCAGGAAGAAGATGAAGGAAATCGCCAGTCCCTTGTGCTCGAGAAAATAGTCGTATTTCCGGATCGTGGCGGGACGGATGATCCGTTCGACGAAGGGGAGCCCGAGCATCCGGGCCAGGGCGAAGGCGAGCCAGGAGCCGATGCTGAGCCCGATCGTGGAGTAGACGACCCCCAGGACCGGACCGTAGAGATACCCCCCGATGAGTCCCGTCACGTCGCCGGGCAGGGGCGAGATCACGACCTGCGCGATCTGCAGGGCGACGAAGAGGAACACGGAGGTGGCGCCGTAGGAGGTAAGCAGCTCGGAGAGCCGCTCCCGGTCCATGAAGATGGAGTGCAGGTTGTAGTGCACGATGAGAAAAATCCCGATGGCAACGGCCAGCGGGACGAGCAGAACCCGTGCAAACGATCTTTCCACGCAGACGGCACCCCGTTACGGATCTCGCAACCGGACGGCGGACAGCGCAAGGCCGCCCCCGCCGCGAGGTGAAACCCTACCACATCCGACGGTCCGTGGCAAAGCGAAAACACCTCTAACGCTGCACGGTTCCCGCGCTTCCCAACTTCACCGCTTCTTCACGTCCTCCTGCATGGCCGCCTGTGCGACGAGCCAGTCCTTGATGAATTTCGTGGCCCGGCAGTCGTCCTCGTTGTAATCGACGATCCCCTGCAGCTTTTCTTCCCAGATCTCCGGGGCCGACTGGTAGCGCAGGTACCAGGCGATCGAGTCCAGGGCGTTCACGTCGCCGTGGCGCCAGCGGAAGCCGAGGTGCCGTGCGATATCCTTGAGACCGTTGGTGGGGGTGGGGAAGGCGAAGGCGCGTGTCGCCACGCGGTGCAGATCGACCATCCTGGGGAAGATGTCCCTCTCCACGACATCGGTCAGGCCATGGCGGGAGGCAAGCTGCCGGAGGTGCCACCGCTCGTAGTTGTGCCAGTGGTAGACGGCGATGTCGCCCAGGCCCGAAAGAAAATCGACGAACTCGCGGAACATCCGCCCCTCCTCGTCGATGCGCCAGGCTGCAAAGGGCCTGTAGCGAAGGCCGCTTGCGTCCGAGATCAGCACGCCGACGAGGTAGTCCACCTGCTCCAGACCCTCCTGCTCGCCCGTGGGGTCCGTCCCCTCGAGGTCGAGGAAGATCTCGGTCGGGCAGTCTCGAAAGTGCAGAACCGAACGGTCCAGCGGGATGCAGGCCCGTTGCCGGATGGCCCGGGCATTGACCACGAGCCTCTCGGCCGTTGCCCGGCCTACGCCGGGGATGCCCTCGAGGGTTGCGGGCCTCGCCGAGGAGAGATCCCAGAGCTTCCGAAGTCCCCGGGCGAGAAGTTTTTCCTTCATGCGGGGACCGACACCCGGGACGAGGGAGATGTCCCGTTCGTGCAGGGCCATGTGGTTCGTCCAGCTCATCCAGGGCCACTCCCCGCCGTTGTACGTCGGGCTCGGCCTTTCCGCCCCGCCGAGGATGCGGCGCGTTCCCTCGATCGCGTCCCGAAGCGCTTCCTCGCAGTCGGCGCTTCGATACGCCTGCTCCCCGTGATCCCGGTTGATGACGAAGAAGCGCTCCGGCAGGCTGCCCTGGATCTTCGAGAGCAGGTAGGTGTAGAAGGCGGCCTGGAGAATGTGGGGCTCCTCGATGTTGGCCGCCAGCTTGATCTCGTAGACCTCGTAGGCATAGTTGCCGAATGCCGACGGCACGCCCTCCCGTTTCACCAGGACGTCGGGACGGCCCTGCAGATTCTCGGGCAGGCAGAGCAGGGGAAGCCCGCAGATCGCGGGGGCCCCCCGCGCCATCCCGTCGAACAGGCGCGAGAATCCCTCCAGGGGTTCTTGGAAGGATGCGGGGCGGCAGCCGGGCCAGCGCGCGGCGAGGACCCGCTTCTCGTGTTCGATCCCGCGTTCGAGCAGGAGTTCACGGTAGGGGCCGAGGGGATCGCGATGCTCGGCGGGAGCGAACTTCCCGCACCAGATGGTGTAGGGCGAACGGTGATAGAGGGAGACGGCTTGAGCCGTGATCTCCCCGGGAGGGTTGCCCGCCGTGCAGGCCTGATACAGTTCGGCTGCGAGCGACATGATCCGAATCCTATCCGTCTTCCGGGATTTTGTCAAAGAGGCGCCCGGCTTTGAGAGCGTGCCCGGGCGTCATAGTGCTTGAATTATTTTTGTGATTTCGCTACAAAGGGTGCAACAGGCGACACCCGGTAGGACAATCAGCTGCCCGGTGCAGCGCGGGCAACCGGAAGCGCCTCGTCGCTCGGTGTACGGAGAAACCACCATGCCGGACAAACTGCGGAGAATCGGTCTTGCCCTGGGGAGCGGATCGGCGAAGGGCTGGTCGCACATCGGGGTCATCCGGGGCCTGCAGGAGGCAAACATCGCCATCGACATCGTCTGCGGCTCCTCGATCGGGGCCCTCGTGGGGGGGGCCTTTGCGGCAGGGAAGCTCGACGAGGCGGAGAAGCTCATCCGGGAGCTCCAATGGTCCGACGTGCTGGGATTCATGGAAGTGCCGGTCCCCCGGTCGGGGATCATCAACAGCGAGAAGATCTCCGATTACCTGAGGCAGCGGATCGGGGATCCGAACATCGAGGATCTTCCCATTCCTTTCGCCGCCGTGGCGACGGACCTTACCTCCGGGCAGGAGGTCTGGCTCCGGCAGGGGTCCCTCATCGAGGCCATCCGGGCCAGCATCTCCATGCCCGGCATGTTCACGCCCTGTATCCGGGAAGGGCGCCTCCTCGTCGACGGGGGACTCGTCAACCCGGTGCCCGTGTCGCTTTGCCGCTCCATGGGGGCCAGCACCGTCATCGCCGTCAATCCCAACACGGACGTCAAGATCCAGTACGAGATGACCAAGGAGCCCGTCCTGGGCGGGTCGCCGAAACCGGAAGCGGAAGCGGAAGAGGAGGAGGAGCAGGGGCTTCGCGTCCGGGACCTGCTGTTTGCGGGACTGACCCTCTACGTGACGGAGCGGATCAAGAGGGGCAAATCGGCGATCACGGGCCGTTCCGCCGAAGAGGAGAACAAGGGTCTGCGGGATCACCTCATGGGGTATCTCTCCGATTACATCAACGCCACCATGAAACAGGGAAAGTCCCTGGCCCTGGGACAAATCACCGAGGACGGGACGTTCCGGGAACCGTCCATCCTGGAAGTGATCCTGGCATCCATCAACCTCATGGGCGACCGGATCGGGCGCCAGCGCCTCGCCGGCGATCCTCCCGACGTCATGATCCTTCCCCACGTTTCCCACGTCGGGCCCCTCGAGTTCAACCGCGCCGACGAAGTCATCGAAGCGGGCCGTCGCGCGCTCAATCTCATGCTTCCCATGCTCAGGGACCAGATCGGTTTTGTCGTGACCATATGAGGCCCGGACACGGATCGTCCGTCCCCTGCCTGCAGACAGAAACCCCTTGACAATCAGCGGCTGTTCTTTCATGATCGAACGCCAATTCAGCATACTGAACGGACGTTCGGCATGACCCTCCACAGCACCGGAAAGAGGCAGAGAAAAGAACGGGAGTTCCGCTTCCGTCGGACCGAGATCCTCGAAACGGCGGAGAAGCTTTTCGCCGACGGGGGGTTCCACGAGACCACCATGGCCGAAATCGCCGAATCGTCCGGGTTTTCGATCGGGGGTCTCTACCGGTTCTTCAGCGGCAAGGAGCAGCTCTACTCCATCCTGGTGATGGAGAAGGTGCGGCTGATGTACGACCAGATCATGGGCGCCGTCGAGCGGGAAGAGTCCACGGAAGGGAAAATCCGCGCCCTCGTGATCTCGCACTTTGCCTACGTGGAGCACCACATCGATTTTTACCGCCTGCTCGTCGGTCATGAGAGCGGCCTGCGGACTGCAGGTCTCCGCAACCTCCGGGAACAGATCCTCGACGAGCACCGGAAGCACGTCGCCCGGATCGAAGGGGTCCTGGGGGAGGGGATTCAGCGTCGCGTCCTCCGCAAGCTCGACCCCCGGTCCCTGGCCAACGCCCTCATCGGGATCATCGCCTACTATAAATTTGC
>JALOPC010000014.1 GCA_025454095.1 Syntrophales bacterium
GGCGACGGAGTTCGGGCAGGAGAAGGCCATCCCCCTGCTTGCCCCGGAGCGTCAGCAGCTGGCCGAGTACGACATCACCGAGATGATCCACAGCGCCACGTCCCGGACGAAAAAGAAAATCGGCATCCTCTCCGCGGTCAACCTCGGCGCCGCAGCCTACCCCGTCGAGACGGCCCGGGCGATGGGACTCGGGGAGACCGGCCCGAAAGGCCCGTCGGCCCTCGAGCAGCTCAAGTCGCACTACGACGTGACGATGCTCGCCCCTCATGCCGATTTGCGAAAGCTCGACGCCGTGATGGTCGTCCACCCCCGCAATCTCCCCGAGCAGACGATCGCGGCCCTGGACCGCTACGTCACGGGCGGCGGAAAGCTCGTCGTCTTCCAGGACCCCGCCTTCATGGCCGATCCCTCCCTGTCAGCCGCGGGCAGCGCCTACACGCCCGGTCAGAACGGCTCGAACCTCAACGGCCTGCTTGCCGCATGGGGCTGCGAAATGGCGCCCGATCTGCTTGCCGCCGACCCGGGGCTCGCCCCACGCGCACCGGCAGGGCCGGCAACCCTGATGACGCTCAAAGGTCAGGCCATCAGCCACGAAGACGGCCTCAGCACGGGCGTGAGCCAGGTCCAGGTCTTCAACGCGGGCACGCTGCGGATCAAGGCGGTCCCGGGGATTGCGGCCGCCGTCCTCCTGCGGACCTCGGAGACGGGCTACACGGTCCGCGCCGAGGGAAGCTTCCGAAGCGCCCTGGAGGGAGAGCCGGTTCCGGACTCGCAAAAGGCGGGCACACCGGCAGCCGGTAAATCCGTTCCGGCCGTGGTCGTCTTTTCCGACGTGGACATGCTGACGGCGGCCATGACGGCAGGAGCGCCTGCGGGCGGCAACGCCGATCTGCTGCTGGCCACCATGGAGGGCCTCACGGGTTCCGTGTCGCTCGCGAGCATCAAGGCCCGCGGAAGGATCATCCGGCCCTTCAGCGCCGTGGACCGGATGGAAGAGAACTATGAAGATGCGACGGCGGCGGCAATGGCCAGCCTGCAGGCCGAGATCGCCGCGGGGGAACGGGAGCTGAACACCCTGGCCCGGAAGAGCCAGGAAGGCGAGGAGTCCCTGCTGAAGGAGGAGATCCTGCGCAGCCGCAAGATGACGGAGGCCAAAATCGCGCGGGCGAAGGAGGAACTGGCCGCCCTCCAGCACAAGAAACGTACGATGGTGGAGAACCTCTTCACGAAGTGGAAGGTATTCATCCTGCTGGGGGGACCGGCCCTGGTGCTGCTCATCCCGGCGGTGGTTCTGGCAGGCCGCCTGTTCGGCCGGGTCGACCTGTCCAAGAGGAAGCCATGGACACGAAACATCTGATCCTTCTGGCCGCCGTCGCCGCCGTCCTCACCGGGGCCGTGGTCCTGCTCGGGGTCGTGGAGGACCGCCAGGAAGTGACCCTCAAGGAGGGCAGCTACGTCCTCCAGGGGTTCAACCCGGAGAAGGTCTACGGGATCTACATCAAGCAGGGCGACGAGTCGCTGACCTTCAAGCGCCGGGACGAGCGGTTCATCCTCACGGGCAAGTACGACTACCCCGTTTCCAACGAGCAGATCAACCGGATCGTGAAGGCCATCGCGGACATCCGCTGCGCCGAGCGGGTGACCGCCGACGAGCGCAACCACGGGGCGCTGGGCGTCACAGGCGAGAAGGCGGGCCTGGTCGTCCGCTTCTTCGGCGAATCGGGCCAGAAGATGACGGGGATCATCATCGGAAGGGACCGGCCCGGGTTTCCGGGTTTCTACGTCCGGATGGAAGACGAAAAGCAGGTCTACCTGAGCACGGACGCGCTGCCGGCGGTGAGCACGAAGACCGTGGACTACATCCGCCGCGACCTCCCGCCGGGCCGCAAGGGCGACTACGTCCGGATCGCCTGCCGGAACGGCTCGGGGGCCTTCTCCCTCGACCTCCGCGAGGGCAGGCCCGCAGTGGAGGACGTCCCGAAGAAGCAGAGGCAGGACGACCGCGCCGTCACGGAGTTGCTGAAGACCCTGCAGCAGTTCCCCGTCCGGAACCTGCACCGCAAGGCCGACCTTGCGACGCTCACCTGGCCTGCGCGGCTGGAGTTCCACCGGAAGGACGGGACCGTCTACCGGGTCGAGCTTGCGGAAAAAGACGGCCGGCATTTCGCCCGCACCGAGGCCTCGATGGACGACTCAGCCGGCAAGGAAAAGGCGGCGGGAGGCGACAAGGGGCAGGCCGCCCTGCAGCTGTCCCTCGACACCGTAGGGGCTTTCAACCGGGACCACGGGGAATGGGTCTACGAGATCGACCCCTCGTGGATGCGCGTGGCCCAGATGAAGCAGGCGGACCTGCTGGAGTGATCCGCGCAGCGGATCACCGGAAGTTACGAAGTTATGAAGCTGGGAAGTTAGGAAAACCCGGGTTATCGTTTTCCTTTCCCCTGTTCCGCTCCTCCGCTCTTCCTCACTTCAGGGCCTGTGGCCCTTCCCCGTGGGAAACGTCAGCTCTCCCCCGTAATACCCGATGACACTCACGATCGGGGCCAGCGACAGAAGCATCGCAACGTAGACCCAGTGGCCGGCGCCCGGCTCGTCCATCACGCCCGGGATCTGGAATCGCCACGCGAAAGCCGCCACGGCAATCACGAGAAGAAGCCATGAAAGCCGCTTCTTGATCGTGACACGCCCCATGGGCCTCGCCATGTAGTTGAGCCACCACGTGAACCAGCCAGTGAGCATGGCCGGCGGCATGAAGAGGATCCCTCCCGCCAGGCAGTGGAAGGCCGTCACCTCGAGGGACTTCTCCCCCGTCACCATGTAGAGGATGTCGAAGAACGTGGCCGAGTACAGGAACACGATGGGGAAGTGAACCACCATCGGGTGCGGGTGGCGCCGCAGGAAGGGAACCCTCTCGAGCAGGGCCGCGAGCCAGCCGGGCACATCACGCTCACCGTCCGCCTCTTTCTTCAGCGTACCCGCCTGCACAACCTTTTCCAGCACCTCCTTGCCGTGAGGCGCCGCGGCGATGTCCGCCGAGAGGTCGCCTCCCGCGCGGTGGCGTTTCATGTGCTGGCCGCCCTTCCAGAGCCTGCTCGAACTCACGTCGTAGACGACACCGTCGACGGCCACACAGGCCGGATTTCCGCCGTTGCCGTCGCACGCGGCGAGCGCCTTCGAGTCGTATTCCTTGCGGTCCGGTTCAGCCAAAGGGATGTCTCCCCGGGATCAGTGCTCGGGCTTGTCCTCCTGCCCCGCCTTGCCGCGAAACACGAGGTACTGCCAGGCATTGTAGGCCAGCATCACGGGAAGCAGCACGGCACTCACGGCAAAGAGGAACCACAGCGAGCGCGGCGGAGCCGCAGCATCGAAGATGGACAGCCCGGGCGGGACGGCCATGGGATACAGGGCCGCGGCGATGCCGACAACCAGGGTCAGAAAGAGCAGCACGCTCCACTGGAAGGGTTTGTCCTGCTCGGCCTTCTTGAGGCTTCGCAGCAGCATGGCAAACTCGAAGAGAAAGATGGGCAGGGTGAGGTAGATGTAATGGCCCTGCCGCAGCGACAGAAGGGAGTAATGGCCTTCCCGATGCTGCAGGGACATCCACAGCAGGATCACGGCCAGGCCGGCCAGAACGGCCCAGGCGGCCATGACGGCCGTCTTGAGGGCGCGATCCCGGAGTTCCCCATCCGTCTTCATGGACAGGTACGTCGTGCCGAGCAGGACGAAGCCCGCCGCCCCCCCGACAGCAACGAGGGCCGAGAAGGGGTTGAGCCAGTCGCCATAGCCGCCGGCGAACTGCCGTTCGACGACGGGCATGCCGCTCAGCAGCCCCCCCAGGGTGAACCCCTGGGCGACGGTCGCAACGAGGCTCCCAAGCCCGAAGGCGAGGCCCCAGCGGGCGCGGTTCGGCGATTCGTGGTAGAACTCGATCGCCACGCCCCGGAAGGCGAGCCCCGCCAGCATGAGCATGACGGGAATGTAGAGGGCCGACATGGCGACCCCGTAGACGACGGGAAAGGCGCCGAAGAGAAGGCCGCCGAGGATGACGAGCCAGGTCTGGCTCGCGTGCCAGGTGGAGGCGATCGAGTGGATCATGAGGCCCCGCTCTTCCTCACGGCGGGCCGCAAGCGAGAAGATCCCCAGTCCCAGGTTGTAGCCATCGGTGGCCATGTAGAGGAACAGGAGCAGCCCCAGGGCCAGGAAGAAGTAATCGGGCAGGTAGGTCTGCAGGGTTTCCATGGGCATCCTCCTCTCAGTCCGCCGGCCGGGCCTGCGGGGGCGTCAGGGTCGAAGGGTCGGGCCCCTGCGCCAGCACGCGCCCCGCCAGGGCGACAAACGCCGCCGTGAGCAGTCCGGCAATCACGAGATACCCCGCCAGGGATGCGGCGACGACACCCGCGGGCAGCGGGGTGGCGGCTTCGCTCGTCCTCACGAGGCCGTAGACGAGCCAGGGCTGGCGGCCCACCTCGCGGGTGATCCAGCCGCCTTCCACGGCGGCCCAGGCCAGCGGGCCCGCCGCCATCCAGGCGTACAGGAGCCATTTCTCGCCGGCCAGCCTCTCGGCCGCCAGCGCCCCTTTCTTCCAGCGCCACCCCGTCCAGAGCGCCAGGCCCAGGAACGCAAAGCCGGCAAAAACCATCACCCGGAAGGGGTAGAAGGTCATGAGGATGGGGGGGTGCAGCTCCTTCGGGAAATCCTTGAGCCCCTTCACCTCGCCCGTCGGCGAGTGGGTCAGCAGCAGGCTCAGGACATAGGGAACCTCGACGGCCCAGTGATTTCTCTGGTTGGCCTCGTCGGGCCAGGCCGCGATGATCCAGGAAGCGCCCTGCCCTGCGGGGTTGGTGTCCCAATGGGCTTCCATGGCCGCAAGCTTTGTGGGCTGCAGGTTCGCCACCTCGCGGCCGTTCTCGTCGCCGACCCAGACCTGCAGGGGCGCGACCACGAGGGCGGCGATCAGGGCCACCTGGAAGGACCGGGCGAAGAACTCCACGTGGCGCCGACGCAGCACGTACCAGGCGCTGATCCCGCCGATGAGAAAGAGGCTCGCCTGAAGGCAGGCAAGGTACATGTGGGCCGTGCTGATCACCATGTCGGGGTTGAAGATCGCCTCCCGGAAGTTCGTCAGGACGATGCGCCCGCCGTCCAGGACGACCCCGGCGGGGGACTGCATCCAGGAGTTGGCCACCATGATCCAGAACACCGAGAGGGAGGAACCGACGACGACCATGCAGGTCGAGAAGAAATGGAGCTTCGGGGGCACGCGATTCCAACCGAAGATCATGATGCCCAGGAACCCCGCCTCGAGCATGAAGGCCGACAGGGTCTCCGTGCCGAGGATCTCGCCGAAGAAGGCGCTCTTCGCCGCGAAGGGCGCCCAGTTGTTGCCGAAGGCAAACTCGAGGGGGAGCCCCGTGACGACGCCGATGCCGAAGTTCAGAACCAGCAGCCTGCTCCAGAAGCGCGCATGCCCGTAGTAGACGGGGTCCTTCGTCCTGAGCCAGAGGCCCTCCATCACGGCGATGAACAGGGCAACCCCGATGGTCAGCACCGAGAAGGAGATGTGAACCATGGCCATGGCGGCAAACTGAAGACGGGAGAGCATCAGGGAATCGAAGAGCGTGTCCATCGAATCTCACCCCTCATGGAAATCCCGGTCCGGGACCGGGAAACGGATAGAAGGTATGAAGCTGGGAAGTTATGAAGTTCGGACACGGTGTGATCATCCGAGCATCCCGGCCTCGCCAAGCCTCCCAACTTCTCGACTTCGACGCTTCCATTCCTGAAGAGGCGTCTCGCCCGTACGGGCCGTCGGTCAGGAGCCCGAGGTCGGCCTGACCTGCGTCACCAGAAGCGTCGCCGTGTCGAACCCCTCCACGGCGAGGAGACGGACTTCGTACAGTGCCCCGTCGGCTCCCTCGAACTGAACGAACTCGCCCAGGTTGAGGCGGTCCACCTCGAGGTTCCTGGACCCCACGGCGCCGATGCGGATGTGGACAAAGCTGTGGGCGACGCTCACGATGCTCACGAGCAGGGCTCCCCTGGCGGCAACGGCCGTGGAGTACTGCTTGGCCGTGACGGTTTCACTCGGGTAGGTCATGGTTCGTTCTCCGTGATCTCTTTCGCGACGGACGGCGTCAGGCGCAGAAAAAAAGGGCCTTCAGCCCCCTGTCAAATCTTTGGCTAGCCCTGCGAAACGGGCTTTCCCGGGGCGCGCAGCGTCATTTTAGCAAATCACCGCCCGATTGCCAGTTTTTTTTGCGCGGGGCCGAGCGGGCCCTCGGCGCACAAAACACAATGATAATCAACAGATTGACGGGACAAGAAAAACCTCCGCGGGGCTATTGCTTTTCCCCGGAGAGGGCATTATATTAGGTGCAAAAGTGATACATTGGTTTCGGTATCGCTCATCATCATCGTCTTCACGCTCGAACGCTCTCCTCGCACGAACCGAAGGAATCTCGCCCCAGCCCTACCGAAGCCAGCAGGCATCCAGCCTCCCCCTCCTTGGCTGTTTGCCTTTCCGGGGGCTTTTCCCTCCTCCTTTGGCCCCCTGAACGACGGTAGGGCAGGGCCTGAATAAGCCCGCCCGGGCACAGCTGGCAGTTGGGCATAAAAAAAGCAGGGCGCTTGTCCCTGCTTTTTTCATATAGAAGGAGGATTTGGAGTCAGTTCATGGCTTCACGGAACGGGGTGATCAGATACCCCCCGTCGAAGCCGATGGCCATCCCTGCCGGCCCGGACCGGATCACGGTCCCGTTGACCTTGATCAGCCCCCTCGTGTTGTCGCTGAGGGTGCTGACGCTGCGGACCGGAAGCAGGATGTCGAGTTTGACCTTGGTACCGGAGGCGAGCGCCGTCTTGGTGGAGAAATAGGCGCCCCCCGCGCAGATGTCCTTCGTCAGGAGTTCGAGGATGGACGCCGGGTCCGGTGAGGACAGCACCTCGATCTTGGCGGGGACCTGGAGGTCGAACCTCTCGAGCCTTCTGCGCTCGTAGACCAGATCGTAACTGTCGGCCATTCGGGTTATCTTCCTCATCGCTTCGTTTTCCTTTCCTTTCCCTCGTCAGCCTCGCCCGCGGCAGGAAAAAGGGGACAACCCCGCTGAACGAAAAGTCAAACTGATGTCATTTTATTCAGAATTCGTGCCAACTCGGGAAGGATTCAGGGTGCAGGGGACAGGGTCCGGAGCGAAGAAAGGGCAGGCATTTATGCATGCAGGAACGATCAGGCAACGGCAGACGGCAAGCGTCCGAAACAAACAAGACCGGTGCGCTGCCCGATCCTTGCCATGGAACCACTGAGGACATCAGGCGGGAGAGCAGGCGGTCGAAAACGCCCGGATGCGGGGAGCCCTGAAAGACGGAAGTTGGGAAGCGATGAAGCTGGAAACCTCGGAAGAGCGATCCGCGCGCTCACGTTCAGCTTCTCCAGGCTTCTCGACTTCTCCGCTTCGCAACTTCTCTTGTCGTGATGCGATGAGCGCCGCTCACCGCCATCACGACGGCTTGGCGTCGAGGACTTCGCGGACTTTCGCCAGCATGTCCTTGAGCTGGTAGGGCTTGCTCACGAAGCCCACGGGGTGGGGGTTGAAGGCCTCGCGGACCTGCTCCTCCGCGGAGGCGCCCGTGGAGATGATGACCTTGATCTTCGGGTTGATCTTCAGGAGTTCCTGGAAACACTTCTGCCCGCCCATGCCGGGCATGATGAGGTCGAGGATCACAAGATCGATCCGGTCTTTCTCCTTGCGGTAGATCTCGATCGCCCTCTCGCCCCCGTCGGCCAGGATGGTCTCGTAGCCGTACTGGCGAAGCAGGTCCTGGCCGATGTCGAGGACGGTCTTCTCGTCGTCGACCAGCAGGATCCTCTCCTTGCCCCGGGGGGCATCGGCCGGCGCCTTCGCCTCGACGCCCTTCTCGGTGCCGTCGCCCTTCAGGACGGGGAAATAGATGCGGAACGTGGTGCCGCCGCCGGGCCGGCTGTCGACCTGGATGTAGCCGTTGTGGTTCTGGACGATGCCGTAGACGATGGCCAGTCCCAGCCCGGTCCCCTTGCCCGCCTCCTTCGTGGTGTAGAAGGGCTCGAAGATGTGCTGCAGGGTCTCCTTGTCCATCCCGTGCCCCGTGTCCGACACGGTCAGGAGGATGTACTCGCCCGGGGCGGCGCCCAGCATGGAGGTCGTGTAGCCCCGGTCGAGGTAGACGTTCTCCGTCTGGAACGTGAGGGTGCCGCCGTCGGCCATGGCGTCGCGGGCGTTCACGCCCAGGTTCATGAGGATCTGCTCGAGCTGCGCCGAGTCGGCGTTGACGACCTTCAGGTTCTCGGAGAGCTTGAGGTCGATCGTGATCATCCTCGGGATCGTACGCTGGAGGATCTTGCAGACCTGCATGACCTCGTGGTTGAGATCGAGGGGCTTGAGCTTGCTCTCCATCTTGCGGCTGAAGATGAGGAGCTGCTTCGTCAGCTCGCTGGCCTTCAGGGTGGAGCTCTGGATGACCTCGAGCTTGCCGTAGTCGGGGTCGCTCGAGTCCTTGCGCATCAGCAGCAGCTGGGTGTAGCCCGAGATGGCCTGCAGCAGGTTGTTGAAATCGTGGGCGATGCCGCCGGCCAGGGTTCCGATGGCTTCCATCTTCTGGGCGTGCAGGAGCTGGTTTTCGAGCTTCTTCTTCTGCTCCTCGGCCTGCTTGCGCTCGCGGATTTCCCGCTGCAGCTCCTCGTTGGCACGGCTCAGCTCCGCCGTCCGGATCTGGACCCGTTCTTCCAGTTCATCGTGGGCGTGCTGGAGGGCCTCCTCGGCTTCGCGCCGCTGGTTGATGAGGAACTGGGTCATCATGCCGTAGGTGAAGATGAGAACCACCACCAGCAGCCGCGTCCAGAACTGGTCCGTCACCATGGAGTCGAAGATCCAGTAGATCAGGGCCATCGCCACGGCGATGATCAAGAGGCCGTTCTGCTCGATCTGGTTGCGAAGGGTCACATTCCTGCGGATGTCCATTCTCATGCTGAGTCTGCCTGTGCTCATGCCGGCTTACCGTCCTTTTGCTCTCGTGGGCCCTGCGATCGGGCAGCCCGACTGGCAATCATCAGGGTTTGGACACAATCTTCCCTGCCTCTTGCAGCTTCTTTGCAAGGAATTTGCCGGATTTCTTCTTTTTACCCATTTATTTAGAGGGGATAGACATTTTCTCCCCCCGAATTCGCCCTCACTCTGTCGTCTTTCACCGAAATTTTCAACAAAAATTTAGAAAAAACGGCGCGTGGTTGGACGTGAAGAACGGCGGCTGGCGCCTCACGATGGGCGCGATGGCGGGATGCCGGCGGAATTCCCGGTCGAGGAAGTCCCGCACCGGCCTGCGTCCCCAGTTGCCGGGGTGCTCGAAATCGGCATAGAGGGAAAGATCCCCCTCGTAGAACGGGCGGATCTTCAAGCGGCCCGCCTCCTCCGAATCGGCAGGCAGGTTGAAGACGGCGAGGTTGAGGTAGTCGATCAGGCCGCCGTGTTCCGCCGTGAACGCCAGGGTCCGCCGCGCCGACTCGGCGTTCTCCGCGGGCGTCCCGAACAACAGGTAGACATAGGTCCCGATGCCCGCCCCATTCAGGGCCCGCAGGGCGCGAGAGGCTTCGTCGACCTGGATCCCCTTTTCAAGGGCGTCGAGCACCCCCTGGTCGCCCGACTCGAGGCCGAGTTTCAGCATGACACACCCCGAGGCCCGCAGGGCATGGCAGAAATCCTTGTCGCCGAGCAGGGGGCTCACCCGGGTGAACCCGTACCAGGGCACACCCGGCGAGCGGCGGGCCAGGTGCTCGAGGAGCCGGGGGCTCATGGTGCTGTCGAGAAAGTGGATGAGCGAAGGCCTCATGCCGGACGCGAGCGCCCGGAGATCCGACAGGACCTGCTCCTCCGGGACGGGACGGAAGCACTGCCCCTCGGCCCTCTCGGGGCAGAAGGTGCAGCGACGCCAGTGACAGCCCGACGAGGCGCTGTAGGGCAGAACCGGCCCGGGCGACAGGTACCCGCCCGCGGGGAAACCGCTGTAATCGGGACGGGCAAAGGGTTCCCCGTCGGCCGAAACCCCGGCAAGACCGAGGAGGAAGCCCTCGCCCGGACCGGCAACACAATGATCGACCAGGCCCGCGAAGGGGTTGCGGCCGCCCGTCCGCCCGAGCCACGACGTGACGAGCCCGCCGCCCAGCACAACGGCAATACGAGGGAAACGGTCCCGGATGAAGCCTATCAACGCAAAGGCGCCGAGGGCCTGGCTCAGGTAATTCAGGGAGAGGCCGACGGCGTCGGGGGGGGTCTCCTCGACAAGGGCTTCGATCCGGCCGGCAAGCCCGGGGACGAAGGGGTTGGACCGGTATTCCCGGGCGGCCCGCAAGAGATCCTCCGTCCGGAGGGGCGAGAGCCGCCGGTCCTGATAATCGGCCAGGGTGAGCGATACGCCGTCCTCGCGGCCCCGCCTTGCGAGCAGGCGGTTGACGTCGCTGACGCAGCGCCGGTACCGGTCCGCGTTGCCGTAGAGTTCGGGACCCCGGAGCGCCGCGAGATGCTCCGGCAGCCTCCGGCATGCCCGTGCCGTCCAGGTGTCAATGTTCCGGCCGGCCGGCTCGGCGGCTTCGGTCAGGAGGCGCAGCTGCCCCTCCAGGTTGGCGTCCAGGACGGTGCACCCGACCCCATGCGCCTTCAGGCAGCCGGCCAGCCGCGCGAGGCCGCCCGGCGGCTCGCAGGCCTTGGCGACGGGGGGGTGGATGAGCAGGATGTGTCTGATGGTTCGGCTCCTTGCTCGGCAGAGCGGTTTCTCAGGTCAGCGTGTATCGGGAATGATACGGTTTTTGTTTATAAACGTCTCTATTCCTTCGGGCGCTGTACCCTGAACCCAGAACCCTGTACCCGGTAGTTTTTCCCGACAAAATATCGTTTGACAAGGCAGATTTCGTGTGCACATTATTTGTAATTGAAATTCTTCGGAGGAAGTTTAATGTTCGAAATCACACCCAAAGCGGAAGAGATGATGCTCGCGTTCTTCAAGGAGCGCAACGAGACGGCTCTCGTCCGGATATTCCTCAACGAGGGCGGCTGAGCGGGTCCCTCTTTGGGAATGGCTCTGGACGAGTCAAACGAAGGCGACGAGATTTTCACCCGGAACGGCCTCACCTTCATGATCGAAAAGGCCCTCTACGAGGACGTCAAGCCGATCAAGGTCGATTTCATCGAGACGGACCGCGGATCGGGGTACGCGATCGAATCCAACCTCAAGAAAGCGGACGGCTGCGGCAGCTGCGCGGGATCGTGCAGCTGATCGGCAAGGAACTCAGTGCAGCACGAAAAGGGGGGCCTCGGCTCCCCTTTTTTATTCTTCCCTTTCCTCCTGCTCGATGGCATCGATCACCCCCTGCAGGTCGGTCCACTGCGCGTAGAGGCTGTCGAGCGCCGGCGCGATCTCCCGGTACTCGACCCCGATCCGCTTCGCCCGGTTGCCGTCCCCGTAGGTCGCGGGGTCGGCCAGCAGGGCCTCCAACTCGGCTTTTCTCTTTTCCCGGATGTCGATCTCCGCGAGCAGCGCCTCCAGCTCGTCCCGGAGGGGCTTCACCCTCCGGTAGCGCTCCTGCCTGCGTTCGGCCTCGCCCCGTTTGCGATCGCGCTCCTGCCGCAGGCGGGATCGGCCGTTCGGGTCCGCATCCCCCCGGGGCCCGCCGCCCGGAGACTGCTCCTCGCGCTCGTGCCAGATCCGCAGGTAGTCGTCGACGGTGCCCGGGTAGAGGACAAGACCCCCGTCCCGCGCCACGAGCACTTTCGTGACGAGGCCCGCGAGGAAATCCCGGTCGTGCGACACGAGGGCGAAGGTCCCGTCGAAGTCCCGCAGGGCCTCCTTCAACACCTCCTTCGAGCGCATGTCCAGGTGGTTCGTCGGCTCGTCGAGAATCAGGAAGTTCGCCGGCGCGAGGAGCATCCGCGCCAGCGCTAGCCTGCTCTTCTCCCCGCCGGAGAGCACGGAGACGCGCTTGAAGACGTCGTCGTCGGAGAAGAGGAAATGCCCCAGCAGGGTCCGGAGGTTCCCCCCCGCCCCGAAGGGCGCCACCTCCTCGATGGACTCCAGGACGGTCTTGGCCGGGTCGAGCGCGTCGGCCTGGTTCTGGGCATAGTAGGAAACGGCGACCTGGTGCCCCTCGACGCGGCGGCCGGCCTGGATGGGCTCGATGCCCGCCAGCAGCCGGGCCAGCGTGGACTTCCCCGCACCGTTGACCCCCAGCACGGCGATGCGGTCCCCCCGCTCGATGGTGAGCGACACCCCCTCGAAGACGACGACATCCCCGTAACGCTTGTCCACGTCCTCGAGCTGCAGCGCGATCCTGCCCGACCGGGGCGGCGGTGCGAACCGGAAGGCGATCTCCTGCTCGTCCGTCTCGAGATCGATGAGATCGATCTTCTCGAGCCGTTTGATGCGGCTCTGGACCTGCCGGGCCTTTGTGCTCTTGGCGCGGAACCGCTCGACGAAGCGCTCCGTTTCGCGGATCATCTTCTGCTGGTTCTCGAAGGACGCCTCCAGGAGGGTGCGCCGGGTTTCCTTTTCGCGCAGGTAGCCCGAGTAGTTGCAGGCATACTCCGTCGCCCGCCCCTGGGAGATCTCGACGGTGCGCCCCACGAGATTGTCCAGGAACCGCCGGTCGTGGGACACGAGCAGCAGCGCCCCCGCATAGGACTTCAGGTAGCTCTCGAGCCACTCGAGGGATTCGATGTCGAGGTGGTTCGTGGGTTCGTCGAGGAGCAGCGCCGAGGGCTCGCGCAGCAGGAGCCTCGCCAGCTCGATCCGCATCTGCCAGCCGCTGCTGAACTCGCCCGCGGCACGATCGAGATCCCGCTCCCGGAAACCCAGGCCGAAGAGGATCTCCTTGGCCCTGGCCTCGATGCGCCATCCCTCGCCGTCCTCGATGCGATGCTGGATCCGCCCCATCTCGGCGAGCAGGCCCTCGATCTCGGGGCCCGCCTCCCCGGCGGCGCTTCTCGACCGGATCTCCGAGGAGATCTCCTCGAACCGCCGGTGGAGCCGCTGGAGGTCTTCGAAGGCCCTCAGGGTCTCCTCCAGGAGCGAGCGGCCCGAGTGCCCGATGAGTTCCTGAGACAGGTAGCCGACCGTGGTGAACCGCGAGCGGTGGAGAATGCCCGCATCGGCCTCCACCTCGCCCGTGATGATCTTCATCAGCGTCGACTTGCCCGTCCCGTTGGAACCGACGACGGCAATCCGGTCGCGCTCGCCGATGAACAGGGAGAGCCCCTCGAAGAGCACCTTCGGTCCGTATTGTTTGGAGATGT